>JAUVUV010000268.1 GCA_030604975.1 Candidatus Glassiibacteriota bacterium
AACAGAGTCTTCAGGTGTGAGCGGTAAATCCTCACTGCAGGAAAGAAAAAAGAGGAAAAGAAAAGCCAGGCTCAGTAAAAATGCAAACGAACGCTTGTACATGAGCATATACTGCCGTTGTAAGTCGTGATTCAAGTAATGGAGATACTGATAAATATATACGCATAAAATGTACCAGAATATTTTTTCAAGAAATCAGCCGTATTTCGGAGTCTTAGAGCTTAACAGATGTAATTTTGTTTCTTTAAATATAACTGCTGTTACTATGAAAGTAACATTAACAAGTGAACTTTCGCTCTATCCTCCAGCTAGTATCAAAATCTTCTAAATAAATCTTCTGCCACAGGCGAACAGTATTTATATTGGTTCTTAATCGAAATCGCCATTTATACTCCTTACCTGTCTCAACTCTGTGAGCAAAGATGAATATTCTTATTCTCATCGCTTTGATCGTATGTAGTTCGAACTTTCTTCAGGCCCGGGAGAACGTATTGATGCGTGTTGAATTAAAGTACCTCGATCTGCCGACATTCAAAACAGGCGAGAGCGGGCCTCTTTACGGCCGGGTAGTGTTTAAACTTCGCTCTGATGATCTCAAGCCGGTGACAGCACAGGCGAGCTTTCAATTCGAAGATCGAGAGGACGAGTTCATTGGAGACTCTCAAAAGGCCTACCCCGGAATTTTCACCTCCCTCTCTTTCCCTGTCCGGCTCGATGATCCACCAGGGGAGAAAAGTGTTCTGAGAGGCGAAATCAAGGTAAGAATCGGTGAAAACCTGCTGCTCAGCCGCCTGGTTTTTATCTACGTACGCGACAGCGGGATGTTTTTCCGCACCTACCGCAGTAACCTCGATGACTCGGTTTACCCCTATGCACTTTACCTTCCTGAAGGCCCCCCCGGTTCGAGCAGTGGCTGGCCCCTGGCAGTCAGCCTTCACGGGGCATATTCCAACCACGCCAACAACATGAAACGCCTTTTCGGGATCGGCAACCATGCCGACGAACCGGACGAGCTTGCCCTTTTCACCCTGCCGGTCTGGCCGGAACTTCCCCGGATGCCTGGTATCGTGGTCTGCCCGTGGGGCCGTGGCACAATGGGCTATCACGGTCCCGGAGCCCGGGATGTGCTCGACGTAATCAGGCTGGTAAGGGAAAACCACCCTGTCGACCCGGAGCGAATTTCAATCACCGGCCTTTCAATGGGCGGCAATGGAACCTGGGAGATGACCCTTCGCTACCCGGACCTTTTCGCTGCAGCGGTGCCAGTCTGCCCTCCCATAGACTTTGATTTGGACGGGTCTGCCAAGGAGATTCTGCTCGGGAAAAAGGAAAAATTTCCTTACATCGAAACGATCCTCGCCCAGAATCAGATTACAAACTGGGCCGCTAACGCCCGCTCTTTCCCTGTGCATATTCACCATGGCAATGATGACCCGGCCGTGCCGATCAGCCACTCCGAAAAGATGGTTGCCGCGCTCGAGGCCGCGGGTGTCGAGGCCTCGCTTACACGCTATGGCAATGTGGGCCACAACGCCTGGGACCCGGCTTATAAAAACTACCGGACATTGATTCAGTTGCTCGGTGCAAGGAGGGAAAAGCCTGACAAGGAGTTTTTTTTCACCACTTGCCGTTATGAGAATGCCCGCTACGACTGGATCGAAATCGAAAGATTCGAAAACTACGGAGATTATGCCACAGTTGAGGCTCGCTTTGAGTCAAACCCGCCCGGAATTTCGCTCAAAACCAGTAATGTAGCCGTGATCTGCCTGGATCTGCTCCATCTGCCCGGAGTCAAACCGGGAAGCAGGATAGAAATAACAGCCGGTAGCGGTAACGGCGGGATAAATGTCGCTGTGCCGAAAGCAGGGCCGGTCAGGCTCGCTGTGCAAGGGCCCGGATTCAGCCTGCTCACCCCCTCCCCCGTCCTGAAAGGCGCACCTGTTAAGCGTAAAGGTCTCGAGGGCCCGATCTATCAGGCGGTCTCGGACAGGGTAATCCTGGTCTACGGCACCGGAGGGAGCGACAACTCGGACCTCCGGCAAACCCTTCGCTTTGCCGACTGGGGCGAGTTGCCGGACGTGCATTTCATAATCAAGCCGGATAGCGAGGTTACCGAGAGCGATATTATGGGGAGCCACCTCGTTCTGTTCGGGGACGAGCGCTCGAACAAGCTGATCGGCAGGATCAACATGATGAGCCCTGTGCGTTTCGACGGTGACAGGGTTGTCGCCGGTGAGGATCGCTATCCAAAAGATGATGTCTCTTTCAAGTGTGTGTTCCCCAATCCCCTGAACCCGGAAAGGCTCGTTCTGCTCAATTTCGCCGAGGAATGGGATTACTCGAACATGTGGTCTTTCCAGGGGATATTTAAGAACCTGCCAGACTACTTTATCTACCGACGCGGCGCAAGTGGGCCTTTCGGTTCAGAGGTTCTCAAGGCTGGATTTTTCAACGAGAACTGGAACTGGTAAGAGTGAAAAAATGAAGCCGGTCAACCTTCTTCTCTATCCCAAACTCAGAAGTGTGGCAAGAGCCTGGCGCAGCCTTTCAGCAGGAAAAGCATTCTCAATAGGCGCGCTCATTGTCGTTTTCTGGGTAGTGATTTACGAGATTTTCTTTCGCATGCTGATCTATTTTCGCTCTACCGCGGATATCGGGGTTCTGCTCACGGTGAAACTTATTTCAATGACCCTGATCTCTTTCCTGCTGATCCTGGTGGTCAGTAACCTGATCTGCGCTTTCAACACTTTCTTTTTCAGCGGGGATCTCCACCTGCTGCATTCCAGCCCTGCGTCTTTTCATAGTATCTATCTGGCCCGATTTGCCGAAACCTTTTTCCACGCAAGCTGGATGGTCTTTCTGATGGCCGTGCCGATATTCGCCGCGCTGGGGAGGGTTTTTCACGCAAGCTGGCAATTTTACCTGAGCCTGCCGGTTCTAATGCTGCCGCTGGCGGTTATCCCCACTGCTGCGGGAATAATCCTGGCAATGCTGCTGGTCAATATTTTCATTGCACACCGCACGCGGGACATTCTCTCTTTCCTTTCAGTAGCAGTAATCGGCACGCTGATTATCGCTTTCCGTTTCCTCAACCCGGAAAAGGTGTTTCTGCGGCATGAGATGCAGAGCGTGGTCTCGTTTTTCTCCCTTTTACGCAGTCCGGACAGCCCGTTTTCTCCGCATTTCTGGGTCGGCCAGGTGCTACTGGATCTCCTCGGCCTGCGGCAGGCAGACAGCTTTTTTTTCCTGCTTGTGCTTCTCGCTGTGGCTGCCGGGTTGTTGAGTCTGGGCTACTATTTCACGGTATTTTTCTACCGCAGGGGTTTCAGCCGCTCCCAGGAAGCCGAAACGAAAAAGATCAGCAGCGCCGGCCTCTGGCACCGCCTACTCTCTTTATACCTGAAACCCCTGCCGGCTGCAGGAAAGCAGCTGGTGATCAAGGACCTCAAGGCTTTTGTCCGCAACAAGAGCCAGTGGTCGCAGCTTTTCCTGCTCGGTGGAATGATTGTGGTGTACCTCTACAATTTCAGTGTGCTCCCGCTGGACAGAAGCCCTATACCTCGCTATTACCTGGAAATCATCTTCAACTTTCTCAACCTGGGGCTTGCAGGGTTTGTGATCTCCAGTATCGCGACGCGTTTCGTATTTCCCGGGGTGAGTCTGGAAGGCCAGAGCTTCTGGCTTCTCAAGAGCGCCCCGCTGTCTATGAAACGTTTTCTCTGGTCCAAGATGTTCGTACTTACTCTTCCCCTGCTGCTTTTGGGGCAATTCCTGGTTTTTTTCAGCAGCCGGATTCTTGGCGCCGATCATTCCACCACGTTTCTGGCCTGCGTGGTGGTATTTACACTCACCTTTGCCATTGTCGCATTAGGTACCGGGATGGGGGCAATTTTCCCAAGGTTCGAGGTGGAAAACCCTGCCCATATTCCCACCGGTATCGGTGGGATATTTTACATGATCGCCTCCCTTGGCCTGATCGGCGCAACACTGCTTCTACTTGCACGTCCTGTGCATATACTGCTTATCTCGCGCATTCGTGAGGTTTCTCCAACCACTGGACAGTGGGCCGAGATCGCCGCTATTCACGCGCTGATTGCCGGCTTTCACTATCTGGTCGTTCACCTGTCCATGAACCGGGGCTGCCGTGCCTTGAATGCCATGGAGTTGTAAGCAGTCACGATCCAAAGTTCTTATCTATCTCTGGAGCAGAAACGGATGAGCGAACTGAACGATATGCTGGCCACTCTGGCAGGAGAACGTCCCGAGCGTTTCTGCTACACGCCGATGGGACACTGGAACCGCAGGGCCTGCGAAAAACTTCTCC
>JAUVUV010000007.1 GCA_030604975.1 Candidatus Glassiibacteriota bacterium
GGCTGGTTTGCAAAGGTTCGATAGCAGCGGATCTTATCAGGTTGTTTCAAGAGAAGGGCTGCGGCGGCAGCCACAAGGCTCATCGACAGGGTTGCAGATACCAACTGGTTCTACAAAAAAAGTCCTGGGCGGTTAGAACCCGGGACTCACATTTGGTGGGCGATATTGAAATCGAAATAAATGTTCTCTTGAGTAAAAAACAAACTGTTACGGAACTGTCACAAAATCTGTAGTACAAGATGCCCAGGAATGGGTACTCGTGCGTATTTAAGTTGATTTAGAGACGATTTTAAGCTTGGAAATGCATATGAATGGTGAAAAATTTTGTCCGCGAGTTTACACATCATTTTTGTTTTTTTTACATGGTATTTAACAGCATAACTATTTAACAGCAAAACCTGGTATGATTCGGCAAAAGTGGATCACAGTAGCTTTTTTGATTGGAAATTTCCAGGCATAATTTTGCAATAACCGTTGTGGTCACTTTCTTCATTTGCTATTTCCCCTTGAACTGTAAATTCCCTGTTCTTTATAACCCTAATGTAATTCTTCCTCAGCTTTGAAACCTATTCATATTTCCCCGGAACAAAGCTGTCTCTGATAAGTATAAAAATTAACCTTATCTGTTTTCTAAAGGGGTTATTAGGGGTTATTCTGGTAGGATTCACCCCCCAGGAATCGACCTTGGGGCTATGATTCGGTTACTGAAGGCGTTGCCTTTTAGTCGGCAAACGGTTAAAATCAAATTGGAAAGTGGCTTATAGATTCCGAGCGAATAAGGGGGGATCTCGAAGTGGATTCATTGTTTTCCGAGCGTTCTTCTGTCCGCCATCATTTTTGGACTTCTGCTATCGTATTGGCTGCTGTCTTTTTTCTTTCTGCACCCGATCTTAGCGCTCAGCTCACCGGGTTCGGCAAGAACAAGGTTCAGTACAGCGAGTTCGACTGGAGAATCCTGGCGGGCAAGCATATAGATCTTTACTATTATCCTGAAGAAGAGGAAATCGCCTACCTGGCCCTGAAAGAAGCGGAAGATGCCTATGATAAACTCTCCTTTCGTTTCAACCACCATGTTTTCCGCCGCATTCCGCTGATTATTTTCAGCGCTCACCATTATTTCCAGCAGACAAATATCATCGAGTCTTTTATCCCTGAAGGAGTAGGAGGGTTTACCGAATTTCTCAAGGGCCGGGTCGTTTTACCGTTCAACGGTTCGTTCGAGGATTTCCGCCACGTGCTGTGGCACGAGATGGTGCACGTTTTCCAGATCAGCAAGGCAAACCAGTCCTACAGGATTCGCCCGCGCGGCCAGAAGGCGCGAATGCCTCTCTGGTGGACCGAGGGCCTGGCGGAATATTCCAGCACAGGGTGGGGCACAAGGGCCGACATGTACATGCGCGACCTGGTACTCAATAATCTGATTCCACCTATCGAGAAGCTTGGTATTTATAATTATTCGGGAATCGTCTACAAACTGGGCCAGTCTATTCACATGATGCTCGGTGAACGCTACGGCGATGAAATGATCGTGAGGATGTACGAAAACCTCTGGCAGTTCACTGAATTCAAGGACCTGTTCGAATATGTCTACGGAATCAAGTTAGAGGATTTCGGCAAACAATGGGCGCATGCGCTGAAAAAACGCTATTATCCGGACGTCCTGGACAAGGAGGAGATGAGAATCGCCGATATCGTGGATGTCGCCACGAAAAGCTGGGCCAACATGCACCCCTCGGTATACACCTCTCCCAAGAGCGGGGAACAGCGCGTTGTTTTTGTCTCGCCTCGAACCGGTTATCTGGATATTTACAGTGTGCTTCTGGCTGAGGGAGAAAAAGACCGGAAAAAACATATAAAGGGTGGCAGAAGTGCTGAGTTCGAATCGTTTCACCCGTTCCAGACTCGGATGGATATCAGCAACAGCGGGAATCTTCTTTTCACCAGCAAGTATCATGAAAAGGACGCGCTTTTCCTGTGGAATCTGGATAAAAACAAAAAGATTGCCCGTTACAGATTCAAGGGCCTGATCGGGATCAGTTCTCCCAGTTGGGGGCCGGATGAGAAAAAGATCGTTTTCAGCGGCCTGAGTGTAACTGGATTTTCGGACATCTATATTTTCGACCTGGAATCTGAAAGGCTCACCAAACTGACCAGCGACAGGTACGCCGACGACTATCCGGATTTCTCTCCTGACGGCAGGTACGTGGTTTTCACCTCAGACAGGAGTGTATACGGGGAAGAGGGATACCGCAACCTGTTTCTCTATGACATCGAGACCCGTCAGATTAAATACCTTACCATGGGCAAATGGAACGACAGCCAGCCCCGTTTCAACGCAGACGGTACTAAAATCGCTTTCATATCCGACCGCAACGGACTGCCGAACCTTTACCTGATAGACATGGAAGGCACCGGTACGCAGCTGACCAATTTTTTCAACGGCATGTTCGGTTTCGACTGGACAGCCCGAGATTCGGGTTTTGTTTTTACCGCGCTCAACACCCAGACCATGGGGATACATTTTCTCGCCATGCCGGATTCGGCGGTGGATTTGGTCAGCCTGGACCGTGAAACCCGGATCCTTCAATGGGACTGGGAGGATTACAAGGAACAGGTGGCGAGCAAGGACACTGAAAAACAGCCCTACAAGCGGGACTTTACCCTTGATTTTGCTTACGCCCAGGTCGGTTACACGCCGTCACCGTATTATGGCGGCACCTACGGTCAGGGATTGCTGATGTTTTCCGACATGATGGGAGACGAGCTGGTCCTGATTGCAGCAGGCAATTCCGCTACCTCTACCGAGGATTTCTGGGACAGTTTCAACGGCGCGGTAACTTATTATAACCGCAAAAACCGGGTAAATTATGGCTACGGTGGTTTCCGCTTCGCTGGTCGCTACGTGGACTTTATCAGGGATGAGTTCTTCTACGAGCGCACCCACGGAATTTACGGATTTTTCAGCTACCCGGTTTCGAAATATCACCGGATCGAGACCGGGATGAGCTTTATGAAAAGCTACCGGGAGGATTATTTCCTCCAATTTGTCAGGGACTCCTACCTGGTGACAAATTCGATCTCTTTTATCAAGGATACTTCGATCTACCTGCCCTCCGGCCCGATCGATGGTGAGCGCTGGCATATCGGCATGGCCCTGACCACAGATATCAGCGAGGGGCGCACGGACAACGTTTCCCTGTTGCTCGATATAAGGAAGTACTTTAGATTGACCACTTTCAGCGCCTATGCGGTAAGGCTCCAGGGAAGGTACAGCGGGGGTAAAATCCCTTTCCGCTATATTCTGGGCGGAAGCTGGTCCCTGCGTGGCTATCCGCGCTGGTCGATTATCGGTTCGCGCAGTGTGCTGCTCAATCAGGAGCTGCGTTTTCCTCTCTATCACCGGATCGACCTCTGGCTCGGTCTGGGCAGGCTCCCGCTTCCCGGAGTGGAGGGCGCGCTATTTTTCGACATGGGCAACGCCTGGGATGAGTGGGAGGATTATCCAGGCCTGCTGGCCAGTGCCGGCTTCGGTCTCCGGATGAGCCTGGGCGGGCCGCTGATTCTCAGACTCGACCGGGCGAGACGGATTAACTGGCTGAAAGGCTACCGCGGGGCAAAGCGCTCGATTGGAAGAAAATATTATACGAACTTCTTTTTCGGTTTCAACTATTGATGAAAATTCGCTGCCCTGAAAAATTTTGCTTTCAATACCGGCGGCCCGACCAGCGCTTAGCTGATTATTTCAGGATCGTGCTTGAAACCCATCATTCCCCCCTATCAAGGGGGTACATTCCAAATTCCCCCCTATCAAGGGGGGAGACAGGGGGGTGTTATGTTATACAGTTGGGGTTTGGTACCCGAAATCAGGATCACAGATTCACACTCGGATCACACACTGATACCTCGCGGCTCTGCCGCGAGGCAGTTCATTTTTGTCTAATTGAAAAACTGCACGGGGGTTTCAGGCGGCATGATTAAGAATATTCTTTTCGACATCGGTTCCGTGCTCCTTCTTTTCGACCGGGAGGCGACAGTCCGGGAGTTTTCATACTACAGCGAGACAATCCCGCAGGAAAAGTTTACCGACGAGCACGTTTTTCTCCCGGAATTCTGGCCCGGGATGGAAACCGGGGAGATAAGCCCCCGCGAAGACTACGAACGATTTAGAAAAGTGAGCGGCTGCCGGATCTCTTTCCGGCATTTCAGCCTGATCTGGGCCAGGTATTTTACCGACTCCCGGCCGATGATTGCACTCGGCCGCAGCCTCTCCCGCCGTTTCAGGGTCTATTTTCTCTCAAATACCGACCCGCTGCATATCCCCGTGCTTTACAGCAGGTTTCCAGACGTGCTCTTTTTCCACGGCCAGGCCTTGTCCTATGAGCTCGGGGTATTAAAACCAGAGCGGTCCTTTTTCGAGCGAGCCTTGGCGAAATTCGCCCTGAAACCATCGGATTGCCTTTTTATCGACGATCAGCCCCAGAACGTGGAGGCGGCCCGTAATCGGGGCATACGCTCGATCCATCATTTCAACCCCGAGCAAACCAGAGCCGAAATAATCGCCGAGTTCGGGCGCGATGGAATCAGCCTGGAATTTTAGTCTGCATCTAAAGCTGCTCACTGACCAGCCGGGCAACCTGAGCGCTTTTCGAGACAGATGAATCGATTCTCTCAGGACTGCTTTCTGGTTGCTATTCGGGGGGAGGGGGTATATATTATAATGCCAATATCTTAGCTTCTTAAATATAGCTGTGCTTGGGTATGGGTCCTCCGGTTAAAAACCGTGATGGTTGTGCAAAAGCAATGTTGTATTTAATGGGTTAACCGAAGTTTCCCATAAAGGATTTAAAAATGGGAGAGGGAGTAAAAGTGCTCGATAGAATACATAAACAGGCGAAAGATTTAAGCCACAGGCTTGAAAAATTCAGGGGTTATCTTTGACCTCGAAAACAAGATTGCGAGCATAGAGAAGCTGGAAGAGCTGATGGCGAAGCCCGATTTCTGGGATGACCAGGAAAAGGCGCGGCAGATTATCGACCAGGCCAACGATCTCAAGCGCTGGACTGAACCGGTGAAGGAGATCGAGAGCAGATTGAAAGACCTGGAGGAACTTGCACTGCTTGCAGAGGGTGAGGAAGATGGGCTGGAGGAAGACCTGAGCTCGGATGCAGAGCAGATCGCCAGGAAGATCGATGAACTTGAGATGCTGCACATGCTCTCCGGCAAGGATGACCCCCGGAATGCGATCCTTACCATTCATCCGGGGGCCGGGGGTACCGAAAGCCAGGACTGGGCCCAGATGCTTGTCCGGATGTATTCCCGATGGATAGAAAAACATGGATTCAAAAGCCAGATCCTCGACCTGCAGCCCGGTGATGAGGCGGGAATAAAGAGCGCCACGCTGGAAGTCAAGGGCCGGAACGCCTTCGGTTATCTGAAAGCCGAAAAGGGAGTCCACAGGCTGGTGCGGATCAGCCCGTTCGATGCCAACAGGCGCAGACACACCTCGTTCGCCTCGGTTTTTGTCTATCCCGAGATAGAGGACAATGTCCAGGTACGGATAGATGAAAAGGATTTGCGGATCGACACCTATCGCTCCAGCGGTGCTGGCGGACAACACGTAAACAAAACAGACTCCGCAGTTCGTATTACCTACCTGCCGACAGGTATTGTGGTGCAGTGCCAGAATGAACGCAGCCAGCACCGGAACAAGGAAAATGCAATGAAAATCCTTCGGGCCCGGCTCTATGAGCAAAGGATCGAGCAGGAGCGCGCAGAAAAAGAAGCAATAGAAGCTGAGAAAAAAGAGATTGCCTGGGGTAACCAGATCAGGAGCTATGTCCTTCATCCTTATATGATGGTCAAGGACCACCGCACGAAGATCGAGAATGGGGATGCTCAGGGAGTGTTAGAGGGCGACCTGGACCTTTTCATCATGGGCTATCTCAAACAGTTCGGCGGAATTTGACAGCCAGGATCTTGTCAGCTTGAACCGCTTTGGGATATGTGTAATGTGTGGTATAATTAAATAGAGAATGAAATAGGGAGAATGATGGAAGAAAGGCATCAACTGGTACAGGTCAGGCTGGAAAAGCTCGAAAAGCTGAAAAAAATGGGTGTCAATCCTTATCCGTACTCGTTTGATGTTACCGCCCGCAACAAGGAAATAGTCGCCGGTTTCAAGGACAGTGAAAACCCGGAAGACGGCCAGCAGTTCAGCATTGCCGGCAGGATCATGTCTTTACGGAGCATGGGCAAGGCTTCTTTCGCGCATATCGATGACGGAAGCGGCCAACTTCAGATATAC
Source organism: Candidatus Glassiibacteriota bacterium (assembly GCA_030604975.1). GTDB lineage: Bacteria > Gemmatimonadota > Glassbacteria > GWA2-58-10 > GWA2-58-10 > JAUVUV01. Next base: position 6,305 of record JAUVUV010000007.1, read on the forward strand.
CTGCGTAAGGACCGGTTGGACGAGAAGGCTTACAACGTGGTCAAGCTCCTTGACCTCGGTGATATAATAGGGGTGAAGGGCTATCTGTTCCGGACCAGGACCGGCGAGATCACCCTTCGCGTGGAATCTTTCGAACTGCTTGCCAAGAGTATACGTCCTCTGCCGGTAGTGAAAGAAAAGGTGGTCGATAATGAGAAAATGGTCTATGATAAGGTGGAGGACAAGGAATTCCGCTACCGCCAGCGCTATGTGGACCTGGTGGTGAATCCGGAAGTCAGGAAGATTTTCCTGGCCAGAGCGCGGCTGATTAACCGGATCAGGGCCTTTCTGGATGAGCTGGATTTTCTCGAGGTCGAAACTCCTGTCCTGCAGCCCATTTACGGCGGGGCCGCTGCCCGGCCTTTTACAACCTACCACAATGCGCTTGACAGCAAGCTGTATCTTCGGATATCGAACGAACTTTACCTCAAGCGCCTCGTGGTGGGAGGCTTCAACCGGGTGTATGAGTTTTCGAAGGATTTCCGCAACGAGGGAATCGACCGCAGCCACAATCCGGAATTCACGATGCTGGAATTCTACCAGGCTTATGCAGATTGCTACGAGATGATGGACCTGGTGGAGAAACTGGTTTTCGATGTAATTACCGGCAGCCTGGGGCAGCAGCGCAGCCAACTGGAATGGCGTGGCAAGAAGATTGATTTGAAACTTCCCTGGCCGCGCCGCAGCATGCTCGATCTGCTGAGCGAGGCGGCAGGTGATGAAATCACCGTGCCGCTGGACAGGGAACAGCTCGCCGGACTCTGCCGTAAAAATGAAATAGAGGTGACTCCTGCAATGGGTGCCGGCAAGCTGCTGGATGAACTGTTTGGGGAACTGCTCGAGCCGAATTTGCACAACCCGACTTTTGTCACTGATTACCCGATCGAGACCAGCCCGCTGGCCAAGCGCCACCGGGACAACCCGGAGCTGGTCGAACGGTTCGAGCTGCTTATCGGCGGGATGGAGATAGTCAACGCTTTCAGCGAACTCAACGATCCGATTGACCAGCGGCTGCGTTTCCAGGCCCAGATGAAACTTCGGGACGCAGGAGATGAGGAGGCCCAGGTGCTGGATGAGGACTTCCTTCGGGCTATGGAATACGGCCTGCCGCCTACAGGGGGAGTGGGAATCGGGATCGACAGGCTAGTCATGCTGGTGACCGGTTCGGATACGATCAAGGATGTAATACTTTTTCCCCAATTGAGACCGGAACAACCCATATGAGGGTCGAGTTCTTTATCGGCTGGCGGTATCTGTTATCACGCCGGAACTCGAAATTCATCTCGCTGTTTACCCTGATCGCAATCGGCGGGGTGTGTCTCGGGGTCATGAGCCTGATCATTATCCTGGCGGTGCTGAACGGTTTTCACGATGACTTGAAAGAAAAAATACTGGGAAGCATGCCACATGTGAGGATAATGCCGTATAACGGCGAGACGATCATGGGGTACGATTCCCTGGTGGCCAAAGTGGAGGCGATGCCGGGTGTGGCCTCTGCCGCGCCCCTGATCGAATCCGAGGGTATGGTGGTCTCCCAGACCCAGGAAAACTGCGCAGCCCAGCTTCGCGGGGTCGACCCGGAGCGGGAACAGAGAATAACCCGGATAAAAGACTATATCTACAGCGGTGCGTTTTCTTTCGATGTCACCCAGAGCGAGGAACAGGTCCGTTATCCGGGGGTGGTGATCGGAAGCTATATGGCGCAGATTTTACGTGTCGGGGTAGGGGATATAATCACTGTCTGGGCGCCCAGGGGAGTGAAAATCACTCCTTTCGGGCTTCAGGCTCCCTGGCGAAAGTTCCGGGTGAGCGGGATTTTCGAAACCGGCCTTTTTGAGGTTGATGCCGGGCTGGTTTATATGTCTCTTGAAGAGGCCCAGTCTTTTTTCGGCATGAAAAATGCCGTAAGTCATCTGGAGGTTCGCCTGGCAGATATCGAGCAGGCGAGTCGGATGCGGGCGAAAATTGTTGAGGAACTAGGCGGCTATCCATTTACCGGAACGGACTGGATAGTCAACAATCAGAATCTTTTCGAGGCGCTGAAGCTCGAAAAGGCCGTAATGTTTGTCATTCTGACACTGATCGTGCTTGTAGCCGCTTCCAACATTGTCGGCAACCTGACAATGTTGGTGATGGATAAGAATAAAGAGATCGGGATCATGCGCTCGATGGGGCTGACCAGCGGGGGGGTGGGCCTGATATTTGTTTTCAACGGTTTGATAATCGGCGCGGTGGGCACGTTTCTGGGAACCGTTTTCGGGTACGTGGTCTCCACTCTGCTGGATAAATACCAGCTTATTTCGATTCCCGGGGACGTTTATTTTATTTCAAGCTTTCCGGTGAACATGAAGGTGGAAGATTTCGGTCTGGTGATCACAGCCAGCCTGCTGATCTCTCTTGCGGCAACAATATACCCGGCGTTTCGAGCGGCATCGTTGCCCCCGGTGGAAGCGATTCGCTATGAATAACGGTTACCTGGCGGCGAAAGGGATACATAAAGAGTTTCCCAGCGGAGATATCAAGCTGCATGTGCTTCGCGGCATAGACCTGAAAGTCGAGCGGGGAGAGTCGGTCTCGATAGTCGGCCAAAGCGGAGCAGGAAAAAGCACTCTGCTGCATATCCTGGGAGCGCTTGAGAAACCGACCTCAGGAAGGGTGGAGCTTGACGGATGCTCGATTTTCGACAACAATGACAGGGATAGAAGTTGCTTCCGTAATCGTAAGCTGGGATTCGTCTTCCAGTTTCACTACCTGCTTGCCGAGTTCTCTGCCCTGGAAAATGTCAGCATGCCGCTGAGGATCAGAAACATGCTGACTGAGGAGGCGAACGAGGCAGCATCTGCCATTCTGGCAGGAGTCGGTTTGGCAGACAGGATGTACCACAGACCGGCTCAGCTCTCCGGCGGCGAGCAGCAAAGGGTAGCCGTGGCAAGGGCCCTGGTGCACGAACCGGATTTCGTTCTGGCCGATGAACCTACAGGCAACCTGGACAGCGGAAACGAAAGAATGGTAATCGATCTGCTGTTCAAAGAGCTGAAAAAGCGCGGGCTGGGATTTATCCTTGTAACCCATGATGAATCTCTGGCTGCCTTGACAGCCAGATCTTATTTACTTGAAGAGGGCAGGTTGAGGCTTTTACATTGAGTAAACAGTTCTGTGAAGACGATTGTTAACTGGTGGCGTTCGCAGAAAGGATGGTCTGTTATGAAATGTGAAAATTGCAAAAAAAATGATGCCACCATCCATTTTACACAGATGAAAGATGACAAGGTTGTCAGTTACAACCTTTGCCATGAATGCGCCGAGAAATTCGGGATGAAAGGGGCCAAGCACGACAGTAAACAGCAGCTGGCTTTTACTCCAGATTCTAAAAGCGAGGTGCTCAGCGAGCTGTTGCAAAGCAAAGGACCCGATAACAACGATAAATGTCCGGCCTGCCATAGCACGCTCGACAGTATAAAAGACAACGGCCGCCTGGGTTGCGGACAGTGCTATTTCACCTTTGAAAACCAGATTGACGTTCTGTTGCGAAGAATTCAGGCAAGCTCGTTCCATGTAGGCAAGCGCACGAGCAAACTGGATGATCGGGTTTACAAAGACCAAATCGAGGTCCGTAAATTGAAGAAAAAACTCAGTGACGCAGTCAAAAAGGAAAATTACGAAGAAGCGGCTTGTCTGCGCGATGAGATCATCTCTATCGAAAAGCGCCTCGAAGTGTCGAAGTGATTTCTAAATGGTATTTCCCGGGGGCAAAAAAAATACGGATCGAGGGAAAATTTAATGGCTTTGCCGATCAAAGATAATGTGCCGGGATGGCTCGAGGGCATCGGGGATCATGCCGATGTGGCCATGAGTTCCAGGATTCGTCTGGCCCGTAACCTTAAAGGCTATCCTTTTTCTTCTAAAATCCGCCTTGAGGACGAGAAGCAGATCCGGGAGGAGGTATTGAAAGTACTGGAGAGGGAAAAGGTTCTCCCCTCGATGACCCAGATCGACCTCAAGGGGCTGACTCTGTATGAATGCAAGTACCTTCTGGAGGAGCATCTTATCTCCAGCGACCTTCTCTCCCGGCGAAAGGCTGCCACAGTTGTAGTTGACCAATCCGGGCAGATATCGATGATGATTAATGAAGAGGATCATCTGCGGATCCAGAGTATCTTCTCCGGTTTCAACCTGGAAAGTTGCTGGAGAGAGACGGAAAATCTCGCAGATATAATCGGCGGGAATCTGGAGTATGAGTTCCATCCCAAGTTCGGTTACCTGACCGCCTGCCCGACCAACACGGGCACCGGGTTAAGGGCCTCGGTGCTGATACATCTGCCGGGATTGGTGCTGACAAAGGAAATTCAGAAAGTCCTGCGCGGGATTTCGCAGATCGGCCTCACTTTCCGGGGCCTCTACGGCGAGGGGAGCGAGGTGCTGGGAAACTTTTTTCAGATTTCCAACCAGATTACTATCGGCAAAAGCGAAAATGAGCTTATTGAACACCTCAGTCGGACAACTGACCAGTTGATCGAACACGAAAAAAACGCCCGGGCGATTCTGTTCAAGGACGCCGGGCATTACATACAGGACAAGGTTTGGCGAGCCTATGGAATTCTGGAACACGCCAGGACAATCACCAGCGAGGAGGTGATGAATCTGTTGAGTGCGGTGAGGCTCGGGGTAAGTATGAAACTTATAAAAAAACTTAGTGTATCAACTATAAATAGGGTACTTATCTATTCGCAAGATGCACATTTGGATGTGGCCGCAGGGAAAAGTCTGAATTCTACTGATAGGGATATCAACAGGGCCACGGTTATTCGTTCATTTTTCGAAAGATAACTGATCAAAATATAGAGGTTCAAAATGAACAACAAATTCACCGAAAGAGTAAGAAAAGTGCTTTCCCTGGCCCGCGATGAGGCGGGACGGCTGCATCATGATTATATCGGAAGCGAGCATGTCCTGCTCGGCCTGATCAGGGAGGGCGAGGGAGTTGCAGCGGCAGTGCTCAACCAGATCGGTCTCGACTTGGAGACAATCCGGATAAAGGTCGAGGAAATGGTCAAGCCGGGTGGGAGCACGCTGACTATCGGGGATGTTCCCTATACCTCGGTGGCCAAAAGAGTGCTTGAGTACGCAATAGAAGAGGCACGCGCAATGAAGCATAGCTATGTTGGCACCGAGCACTTACTTCTCGGGCTTTTGCGCGAGGACAGTGGAATGGCTGCCAAGGTTCTCAGCTCATTAGGCGTGAATGCCGAGATAGTCCGCCAAGAAACGCTGAAACTTCTCGGCGGAGAGAGTTTTGAATCCAGCGAGAGCAGTTCCCAGCCTGGTGGCGCCTCCACCGGCGAAACCGAGTCAAAAGTCGGCAAGAAAACCAAGACTCCTGCGCTGGACCATTTCTGCCGTGACCTGACCGAACTGGCGCGCGAGGATAAGCTCGACCCGACAATCGGCAGAGAAAACGAGATCGAGCGTGTGATCGAGATTCTCTCCCGGCGCAAGAAAAACAACCCGGTTCTGATCGGGGAGCCCGGGGTAGGGAAAACGGCAATTGTCGAGGGACTTGCCCAGCGGATCGTTCAGGACAATGTGCCGTCAAGCCTGCGGGACTATCGGGTCCTTGCACTGGACATGGCGGCGGTAATCGCCGGCACCAAGTACCGCGGGCAGTTCGAGGAACGGCTAAAGGGCGTGATCAACGAGATTCAGAACAACAAAAATGGGCTCCGGTTTATCGATGAGCTTCACACCCGGATCGGCGCTGGAGCCGCCGAGGGTGCGATAGATGCTTCCAACATGCTCAAACCAGCGCTCGCCAGGGGTGAGCTTCAGTGTGTCGGAGCCACCACCCTTAACGAATACCGCAAGTATATCGAGAAAGACGGCGCTTTCGAGCGGCGCTTTCAGACCGTGATGGTCGATCCTCCGACAATCGAAGAGACGATTAAGATCATGGAGGGCCTGCGTGAAAGCTACGAAAAACACCATAAGATTACAATTGGGCCGGAAGCAATGAAGGCCGCGGTCAAGCTCAGTGAGCGTTACATTACTGACCGTTTTCTCCCCGATAAGGCAATCGACGTGGTGGATGAGGCCTCGGCGCGCAAAAGCTTGGCCTCACAGGCTCCGCCGAAAGAGGTGATAAAGATCGAGGAGGAACTCAGAGAGGTAATCCGCAAGAAAGAGAAGGCGATAAACGATCAGGAATACGAAACCGCGGCCAAGCTGCGGGATAGGGAGCACGAGTTACGCAACAAGATCGAAAAGGTGACGGACAAGAAAGACGAGAAAGGCCAGTATTCGGTGGTCCTGGAGGAGGAGGACGTGGCCTATATCGTATCGCGCTGGACCGGGATTCCTGTGGTGCGGCTGAGCGAGAACGAAACCGCACGCCTGCTCAAGATGGAAGATGTGCTGCGCAAGCGGATTGTGGGCCAGGACGAGGCTGTGGGAGTAATAAGCCGGGCTATCCGAAGAGCGCGTGCCGGTCTTAAAGACCCCAAGCGGCCAATCGGGTCGTTCATTTTCTGCGGACCCACCGGTGTGGGGAAAACCGAGCTCGCCCGGGTGCTGGCCGAGTTTCTCTTCGCTGATAAGAACGCGCTGATCCAGGTCGATATGTCCGAGTACATGGAGAAGTTCTCCGTTTCCCGTCTTCTCGGAGCACCTCCGGGATATATCGGATACGAGGACAGCGGTTCGCTCACCAAGGAGATCCGCCAGAAACCCTATTCGGTGGTTCTGTTCGATGAAATCGAGAAGGCGCACCCGGAAATTTTCAACATTCTGCTGCAAATTCTTGATGATGGAACCTTGACTGACAACTATGGGCGTAAGATTAATTTCAAGAACACTGTGGTTATCATGACAAGCAATATCGGAGCGCGGGATATCAAGGGCGGTTCGATGGGCTTCCACAAAAAGGATGATCTGGAAGCCGATTACGAGCGCATTGCCGGAAAGATCAAAGGCGAAGTGAACAAGGTGTTCAATCCCGAATTTATCAACCGCGTGGATGAAACGATCGTCTTCCGTCCGCTTTCAGTGGACGACATCATGAAGATCGTGGACATTTTTGTCGCCGAACTTCAACCGCGGCTTGAGGAAAAGAACTGTTCGATAGGACTCGACAAGTCGGCCAAGAAATTTCTGGCCGAGAAAGGATACAGCCAGGAGTACGGGGCTCGCCCGCTGAAACGTGCAGTACAGCGGTATCTCGAAGATTCTCTTTCGGAGAAATTCCTCAATAACGAGTTCAAGCCCGGAGAAAAAATTCGGGTCTCTGTCAAGGGTGACCAGCTTGAATTCAAAGTAGCCGGAAAAAAACCAGCGAAAGAGAAAGTCAAAGCTTCCAAGAGTTGAATTGTCGAAATTTCATCTACTTCCGGTTGCGCAAGGTAGCAGTAATGACCTGGAATGAGTTCTGGCCCTGATGTTCGGTTTCTTAATAGTGGAGAGCATCGGGGTCGTCTGGTAAGATAGGCCGCTCAAAGGAGTTAAAAGAAAATTGCCAGTTATTTCCGGCAGATTATCGCTCAGAAAGCCCTTGAGATTGTTTCTTATCGCTTTCTCTCTCTCGTTCACACTTCAAGGGCCGGGCTCACCACCTCGGCTGGCCGCGCAGCAAGGTGGGCAGAAGGTAGTTGACGTCGTGGTCGAGGGTAACAGCCGGGTTGCCACCAGGAGAGTCTTCTCGGCCGCCCAGATCAATGTCGGAGATGAATATTCGATCTTTCTGATCCAGAGAGCAATCAAGAATCTCTGGAAAACCGGCCTTTATTCGGATATCGATATCTCTGCCGAAGAGGTTCCTGCAGGCTTGAAAATCATTATCCGGATCGAAGAAAGCCCCATAATCTCCAAGCTGACCATCCAGGGTAACAAGGAACTCAAGGAACAAGAGATCAAAGAGAAAATCGTCCTTCGTGTCGGCGGCCTTTTTTCCCCCTCCAAAGTACAGGAATCGATCAACAAGATAGTCGAGCTTTACCGCAAAGAGGGTTACTATAACACGCAGATTACAACCTCTATCGTAAAACCCAAGATACCCGGACGCACAGAGATTACTCTGGAGATCAACGAGGGCAACAAGATCCGGATCAGAAAGATCGAGTTCGAAGGAAACGAATTTTTCGATGACGGGAAACTTCGCGGAGCCCTCTCCACGAAAAAGAAAAGCTATCTCAAGTTCTGGCGCCGGGGCGGCTACGATGAGGAAAAATTTCAGAAGGATCTCACCGAGAAACTTCCCGAATTTTACTACAAAAACGGGTTCGTGAATTTTCATGTCCTCAATCACAATATCGAGTTCAAGGAGAACAGCCGTGACGTGGAAATCCGAATCACAGTGGACGAGGGCCGCAGGTTTTATGTAGGCAATATTTCGGTCACCGGAAACTCTCATTTCCCGGACGATGTGGTGCTCGGAATGTTCACCCTTCAGGAGAACGCGGTTTTCAACCAGGAAAAGCTCGAAGAAAGCATGCAGAAAATAAACGATCTTTACGGGGATGAAGGCTATATCTACCTTCAGGCCCAGCCGATGCAGGAATTCGAGGACAGCCTGATCAATGTCAACCTCCTCATCCGGGAGGGCGAGCCCGCAACCGTGCGGAGAATCATCATCCAGGGCAACGAAAAAACGTTCGAGGATGTCGTTCGCCGCAGGATCAACCTTTATCCCGGCGACCTCTACCGCCAGCCGCTGGTCAAGATGAGCTACCAGAGCCTGGTCAACTCGGGATTTTTCGAGCAGGATATCGGTATCGAGCCCCGCCCGGTGGAGGAGGGAAGCGAGGTCGACCTGATATTCAGGGTCAAGGAAAAACAGACCGGAAGCGCAAATTTCGGCGCGGGTTTCGGCGGCGGCTACGGCATGACCGGGTTTCTCGATCTCATCCAGTCCAACCTTTTCGGCAGGGGCAAATCCGTTCAGCTGCGTATTGAGTTCGGTACCCGGATGAACAATATCGATTTAAGTTACACGGATCCCTACTTCATTGGAACTCCGGTATCAATGAGTGTCGGGATATTCAACATGCGCCGCCGCCTGCGCAATGATCCTTTCGAGGACCGTTACAGGGGCTTTTA
>JAUVUV010000540.1 GCA_030604975.1 Candidatus Glassiibacteriota bacterium
ACGTGCTGCAACTATTTTGCCCATTATCCAGCGGGGAGCCGCAGCGCACGCATCCTTTTTCAGGCAGCCTTGTAAGGACTTTCAGGCAGGATGCGCAGAGAACTATATCAGCGCCCTCCACGCTCTGGCCGCAAGCCAGGCAACCCGGTGGATAGAACAGGTCGAGACTAGATCCCAAAGCGCCTCTCAGGCCGCTGGCCACCGGTGTGTCCCTCCCCTGGATTTTTCCTTGTAACTCAAAGCGATTAATACAATACCAAAGATAAAAAGAAAAATACAGATGACCTGGTTATTCGTCAGCGCTACCGGGTTCCGAACCAGGTACTGTTCCGGTTCGTAGTAGCGGATAAAATCCACAATGAACCGTGCTGTGGCGTACATCACCATCAGCGTGCCGAACAGAACCCCTGTCGGCGGATTTCTCTTTTCGATTACCAGGAGAGTCAGGAAAATCAGAAGCCCGTAAGCCGAGGCGTACAACTGCACCGGGTGGATAAGCTCATGAAAGTGGCTTCCGGCAGCCGAATGGCCTGGGAATTGTATGCCCCACGCAAGATCGGTGGGCAGGCCGTAACAGCAGCCGTAAAGGAAACATCCAATCCTGGTAACAGCCACCCCAAGGGCTATCGACGGGGCGAGAATATCGGCCATCAGGGTGAAAGGAACCTCTTTCTTCTTCAGATACAGGTAACTTACCACAAGGCTCAGCAGCAACCCGCCCATCATCGACAGGCCGCCCTCCCAGATCGAAAATACCCCCAGCGGATTTACCCCGTACTGCTCCCAGTGAGTAATAACGTAAAAAGCTCTTGAACCTATGATGGAAGACAGAAGTATATAGAAACAGAGGTCAAGCAAGACAGACTGTTCTATCCCGTTCCTTTGCGCCTTTCGCTGGGCAATCAGGTAGCCGATCAGGAAACTGACTGCCAGCATCACGCCATAGCTTTTTATCTCCAGTGGCCCTAATCTGAAAAGAACGGGATACAATAGCTTTTCTCCACAAGTTTCAAATCTCGGGATTCAGAATAAATCAAGATAATGTTATCAGGCGGCTTAGTCAATAATTGGTGGTGCTTGGAATATTTCTCGTTATATTCTGACAGCGAAAAGCAACTTTGAAACAGCTCTCGTAAAAAAATGGAATTTTTTCCCTCTTTCATGTGTCCAACTATATAATGAAGCTTTGCAGAATGCATGAGTGATCGCATATAGTACGCCATTTCATTTAAACTGAGGGTTTTCAGAGAATGAAAAAATTTTTTATTTTCGCTTTTGTGCTTCTGCTAATCGCTGGCGGTGTTTTTTTATTCATTCGCTCCAGAGCCAATAGCAATAAAAATGATTTTACCCGCGTAGCTGTGGAGAAGGGAACGATTATTGAGAAGGCGCTGGCGATCGGCAAGATCGATCCCGACCACGAGATCGTGGTCAAATCTCAGGTTTCCGGGATCGTGGACATTTTGCATAAGGAAGTTGGTGATAATGTTGTAAAAGGGGAACCGCTGCTCGTAGTAAAACCAGAGCCCACGCCTATGG
>JAUVUV010000437.1 GCA_030604975.1 Candidatus Glassiibacteriota bacterium
CGCACAGACCTATCCAAAGGAAAATGATCTAACGAGCAATATTCAGCTGGCGATTGACAACGACGCTGTGGGCGCATCTGCGCAGGGTGGTATCGGTGACAAATTTGTCGAGGAGGGCAAAATCGATCTGCTCGGGAAAGTCATCGCTTTTATTAAAAATAACGGCCTGGTGGCGGGAGTGGGCAGCCATTCGCTCGAGGTGACCAAGGCTTCGGAAAGAGAGAAGCTTGAACCCGATTTCTATTTCAAGACTTTCAACAATGTGGACTACAATTCCGAACCCCCGGAACAGATCGCCGCATACATGAAGATCGTGGACAAGCCGTGGGTCGCGTTCAAAATTCTGGGGGCAGGCAATATCAAGCCTGTGGAGGGATTCAAATTCACCTTCGAGCTGGGCGCCGATTTTCTTAACGTGGGGATGTTCGACTTCCAGGTTAAAGAAGATATTGCGATTGCCAAGGAGCTCCTGGAAAACGGTATCCAGCGGGAGCGCCCCTGGAGATCGTGAACATTTCCAGATTCCACTTCTTTTAGTTATAAAAGAAATGGTTTTGCTTCTTTTGCCACCAAAAGAAGAAAAGTGGTTTATTTCAAGTAGCTATTTTCAACAAAAAAAGGCATAATCCAAAGTATCCGGGTTATGCCTTTTCAGATATCTGACACCTGTTTACAAGAAACTGTATATTATTTGAGCACTACCATTTTCCTGGTGGAAACAAAATCCCCTGCCACGAGACGGTAAAAATAGACGCCGCTGGAAATTTTCTTGCCGCCGTTATCTGTGCCATCCCAGTTTATGTTGTACGTGCCGGGGCCCTGGGAATCATCCACCAGGGTTCTCACCAACTGGCCACGGATGTTGTAAACACTCAGCTTGACAGCGAGTTCCGGCGAATCATCCGGAATCGAGTAGCTGACCGTGGTGGACGGGTTGAACGGATTCGGTCTGTTCTGAGAAAGAGAAAAAGCTTTTGGCAGCGAGGCTCTTTTTTCCAGTCCCAACTGCCTGTAAGCCTCATCCAGGAGTTCTTTCGCCATTCCCTGGGTGGCGCTCAGCAAGTCGATATCTTTCCCGTCAAAATTCAGCGGTGTAGTGAGAACCGAGCCATCCGGGAAAACAAGCTCGATACTTGTAGCGCTCAGCCGCACATCGTAGCCATCGGCTTTGAGTTTCTCGGCCGCAGTGAGAGTGCTGCCGGAGATCAAAAAGCCAGCCAGCGCCAAAACGGCTATTTTTAAGTGCAAACTTTTCATAGCGTCTCCTTATTTAATTACTTCTTTATTTTCTATTTTGTTGCAAAATATATTCCATAAACGCGCCTGGAAGCTAATTGCTGCACACGCAAGGCTTACGGGTAACACAGCCAATCCAGCTTTTCACATTCGGCTGTTCCCTTTCGTGCAATTTACGCAAAACCATGCAAAATAAATAATAGCTGATACCCGGCCGGTAGCAGAATTTTTATTTTGTTATTTATTCTTCGCCGAACACCTCCGCCCTGAAAGCGGAGATTTCAGTATCCTCCAGTTTCCAGGCATCGAGCGGAAGGCCTGCCTTGCGGCATGTCTGAGCCAGAAAGGTCTCCCTGTCCCAGCCGTATTCAGAGGCCACCTGTGGGAGAAGAAGCCCCTGGAGGTGCCCGCGCCGAATAATCAGGCCATCCTTGCCGACTTCTATGGAATTAACATCTTTCACTTCCTGGATCGGGGTAAGCACCGAAATTTCGAGCTCCAGCTCATCCAGTTCATCCTCGGTTACCGGACTGAACCTCGGGTCACGAAGAGCGGCTGCTTGTGCCATTTCGCATATTGTTTCGGTCAGTGGTTTAACAGCCAGGATGTAGCCGATACATCCGCGCAGCTCTCCCCTTTTCTTGATCGTGACAAATGCTCCCCGGTTCTCTGCCAGAATCGGTGTACTCATCTCGGGTACAGGGGCTTGCCTTCCAAGAACCGCATTGACAATGCATTGCCGGGCCAATTTCAACAGGTATTCTTTTTCCTTTTCGGAGAGTCCCATCGGGCCTCCTGAGTTTGAGGAGTGTTCAGCCTCCTTTTCCAGGAGATCTGATTTATAAAACAGCGCAGAGAGGTAACCTACCACACGGTTTCTCTCACCTGCAATATCTCCGGAATTGGCATAGCCAACTATTCGCACCTTCCCTGCCCCGAGTTTTTCGCAGGCCTTCATTACAGCCATGATCGGAGCGCCACCGCAGGCCTCTACCTCACCCCGCCCGAGTGCGGCTCCCAGGCCGCGATAGTTATATTTCTCAATGTAGGAGATTAACTTTCCATCGATCCTGTTCGCTTCATCATATCCGTGAAAATGAGACAGGTCGCTGCTGGCAACCAGAAGAACATCATCCCGTCCGCCTACCGTTTCGGCCAGAGCCCGGGCCAGGGCTTCGCAGAGAGCGGTGTTCTGGTCACCCATCACTATCGGCACAAGCTTGAAGTTACCAAGCACCAGCTGCAGAAAGGGGAGTTGAACCTCGAGCGAATGTTCACCTATATTATGGCTGTGCCCGCGCTCGCTGCATTTGACCAGCTCTCCACCTGCGGAATTCACTATCCTGCCTGCCAGTTCGCTGTCCACCTCCACAGTGCCGAAAGGCGTGCGGTATCCCCCCTGGCAATAGACCGCCGCGTGGTTGAAATACTCGCGGTGTGATGGTGCGATCACCACTACAGTGGAGTATTTGTACCCTTTGAGCTGTTTGTATCCGAAAGCGGCAACCGGGCCGGAATAACGATATCCCGCATGCGGACTGATCATCCCGGTGGGCTTGACCCGGGGCGTTACGACCTTGGAATGGGTGAGCATCTCGGTCACTATCCGGGCCAGTTTGAGCGAATCCCCCGGGTAAAAGGCTCCGGCAACCGCCGGCTGCCGGATATCCTCTGCAAAGGCGTACGAAACCGAAAAA
>JAUVUV010000509.1 GCA_030604975.1 Candidatus Glassiibacteriota bacterium
CAAGGGTGGGGTTGCCCTCCAGTTCGAAAAAGATTCCCGAACCGATTCCGCCGGTTCCAATCAACCCCTTGTAGCCGGTTTTAACCATTGGTTTTTCCTTTAGAGTGATTCATTCAGAAAGGGAGTGGTCCGGCATCCTTTTTGCCAAAACACCAAATGAGAGTTAAACGTTTAAGGAATTTTCGCAAAAAGGATGCCGGCCCACCTCGCTCAAGCCTAAATCAGTTCCCATTCCGGGTGAAGGCTGATCGCGTGCGCTGCCGTATTCCGTGTGGCGGTGATTTTCGCATCCGGGTGTGTCTGTAACAGAGTCATCGGGTACTCAGGAGTCGGAGGCGAAAAAAGAGCCAACCGGAAAGCGGTCTGTTTCCAGGCGCCGGTATCGCTGAAAACGCGAACTTTTTTCGCCGAGAGGCATTCCTTGACCCCCAGGGTCACCGACATCGGCGGAGAGAACTGGTAAGCCGTTCCCAGGGTGCGCTGGGCCAGGGCGATCACCGTGTCCCAGTTGTTATATTGGATCCTGATTGAGGATTCGCGGATCTCCTCGAGGGTCAGCTGGCTGTAAGGCTCGCGGCGTGCCTGGTTGTAAGCGATATGGCCGTCCTGGCCCCAGCCGCCGAGTGTGATATCTATCGGCTCTTTCCGGATTTGTTCTCGCACCTTTTCCATTGTCTGCGGGGTGAGCCAGAACCGGTTTTCTTCCGGCACGCTCAGCTCGGGAGAGATCGGGCCGTAGAAAACCTTTTCCATCTCAGAGCGGAAATTGTAAGGGTGTCCCTTGGGAAGGAGATTACCCTGCCAGTCGAGGCATTCATCCATGTGGAAAACGACCAGGTTGCGCAGGGAAACTTTCCCGGAGTTGACCATACGGGCGAAAGGCTCATACCAAGACATCGGCCCGCAGGGGATGATTGCTCTGGTAATCTTTCCTGCAGCATTGTTTTTTTTCACCTCCTCGATCAGTTCGGCTGCCATTTTCCGGCCCATCTCCTCGCGCGTTTCAACCACCTCGAACGCTACCCTGGGGTTGTGCTTTGCCAGCTCTTCCACCGGTATCGAACACCATTCGAGCAGATCCTGCCTGTTGATTGCTGTCATCGGTTACCCCGATTTGTTTTGTATGGATTAATAGAGGTCGATTTCTTTCAATCCAGAAATAAGTATCAGGTTCCATTTGCACATTTGACGGAATCAAGGCTTATTTCTTCTGGCCGTAGTAGCTGTCCGCCCCATGTTTTCGAAAGAAATGCTTGTCCAGCAGTTCGGCGGCCATCGGTCCGGAGTCAGGGTTGAGCATCAGGGTGCCCCAGGCCATCCGCGCCACCTCTTCGAGGACTATCATATTCTCCACGGCCTGGCTTGCGCTTTTGCCCCAGGTGAACGGGCCGTGGGAGTAAACCAGCACTCCGGGAATCGCCTCCGGGTCGAGCCTGGAGAAAGTCTCGGCGATTACGTTTCCGGTTTCAACCTCGTAGCCCCGATTGATTTCCTCAGGTGTGAGCGGCCTGGTCAGCGGTATTTCGCCGTGGAAATAGTCCGCGTGGGTCGTGCCCAGCGGTGGGATCGCTCTTTTGGCCTGAGCCCAGATCGTAGCGTAGAGCGAGTGGCTGTGGGCTATGCCGCAGGCTTTCGGGAAAGCCTTGTAAAGCACCAGGTGAGTGGGCGTATCCGATGACGGGCTGTAATCGCCTTCCACGAGTTTGCCGTCCAGGTCCACCACCACCAGGTGCTCAGCTTTCAGCTCCTCGTAAGGTACTCCGCTGGGCTTGATTATCACAAGTTCCTTATCCCGGTCAATTCCGCTGGCGTTGCCCCAGGTATATACGATAAGTCCTTTGCGGTAAAGCTTGAGATTGGCTTCCAGAACTTCGGCTTTTAATTGCTCCAGCATGAGTGAAACCTTTCCAGATTGGTTGAATCTTTTCCTGAGCAAAGATGTCTGTCGGGATGACGTTTTGAAAATAGGGGATTTAACCTGAAATCTTCAAGAAAAAAATCTATCGCCTAATAACACTCGCAAAGGTCTCTTGCTCCCAGGTGGACAGATATATATAATAACTTAACGTTCAGTCAATTAGATACAGAAAGGGGGCAATAGACATGCGCAGGATCATTTCTCTGGCAGTAATATGCATTTTCG
>JAUVUV010000487.1 GCA_030604975.1 Candidatus Glassiibacteriota bacterium
CTCTGCGCATCCTGCCTGAAAGTCCTTACCAGGCTGCCTGAAAAAGGATGCGTGCGCTGCGGCTCCCCGCTGGATAATAGGCAAAATAGTTGCAGCACGTGTGCTCCTCAGTCTCCGGCGCTGGAACTGATCCGTTCGGTTGCCTGGTTTATCGGGCCGGTGCCTGCTCTAATTCACCGTTTCAAATATCAGGGGCTTTACCGCCTGTCGGCCTTTTTCGCGGAACTGATGGATTCTTTTTCTGCAGGCCGTGAGGTTATCGAACCGGCGGAAGTTCTGGTGCCGGTGCCGCTTCACCACTGGCGCAAGCGGAGACGCGGTTATAACCAGAGCGAGAAATTGAGTGAAGCCCTGGCTGAGCTGAGCGGGAAAGAACTGGTAAGCGACGCCCTGATCCGCGTGCGCAGGACCAGATCCCAGACAAGGCTTACACCCGAAGAGCGCAAGCTTAACGTGGCCGGCGCATTCAGGGTAAAAAATCCTCAGCGGATCAAGGGCTGCATTGTGCTTCTCGTGGATGATGTAATGACAACCGGAGCAACACTGGGTGCCTGTGCGCTCACACTGAAGAAAGCAGGGGCAAAGAGAGTGCACGCTTATACTTTCGCCCGCGCTTAGCTAATTCCTTTTGTTTTCTCTAACCGAAACTTCTTAACTGCTTTACCGTCTTTTCAGGAGGGGAATATGGCTATCAAAATAGGAATCAATGGCTTCGGCAGAATCGGGCGGCTGGTTTTCAAGGCGGCTATGGCCGACGGAGATTTCGGGGTAGTGGGTGTCAATGACATTACAGATGCCAAAACCCTCGCCCACCTTCTTAAATACGATTCAACCCACGGCCGCTATCCGGGTGAGGTCACCCATGATAGCGAGGCAATCGTGGTGAATGGGATCAGGGTGCCGGTGATGAGCGAAAGAGATCCGGAAAACCTGCCCTGGAGAGAGTTGGGTGCTGAAATGGTAGTCGAATCCACCGGTGTTTTCCGCACCGTCGAGGCATGTAAAAAACACATCGAAGCAGGGGCTAAGAAAGTCCTGCTCACTGTGCCGCCCAAGGACAAGACCGACGAGATAAAGCTGATCGTGATGGGTGTCAATGACGGCGACCTTCAGAGCAGCGACATCCTGGTCTCGAACGCCTCCTGCACAACCAACTGCCTGGCCCCGATGACCAAGGTTCTGCATGAGAATTTTGGTATCGAGCATGGCCTGATGACCACGATCCACTCTTACACCAACGACCAGCGGATTCTCGACATGCCGCACAGTGACCTTCGCCGCGCCCGTTCGGCCGCTCTCTCGATGATACCCACCACAACCGGTGCCGCCAGGGCTATCAGCAAGGTGATCCCCGAGCTCAACGGTAAGCTCGACGGCCTGGCAGTGCGTGTGCCCACTCATAACGCTTCGCTGACCGACCTGACCGCTGTGCTCAAGAAAAGTGTCACTGTCGAGGAAATCAATGAAGCCATGAAAAAGGCCGCAGAGGGAGAGCTCCAGGGAATCCTGGAGTATACCGAGGATCCGATCGTCTCGGTCGATATTATCGGCAATCGCTATAGCTGCATTTTCGATGCGCTCTCCACAGTCGTAATCGGCGGTACACTGGCCAAGGTTCTCGGCTGGTACGATAATGAGTGGGGCTACTCCTGCCGCTGTATCGACCTGCTGAAGAAGATGGTATAGAAATAATCTCGTTTCAAGGCCGGCTGTTTTTTCTTCAGGATTTGTATTCTTTCCGGCTGCAACAGGCCCTGAGGGCAGAGGCCGCAGATTTGGCCGCTTCCCCCCTTCTGTGCTTTTTACCTCAATTGCAAACTTCGTTTGAGGAGTATTCAGGTGAGTAAAAAGACAGTTAAAGATATTCCTTTCAAGGGAAAGCGGGTTCTGATGCGGGTGGATTTCAACGTCCCCCTGGATGAGAACCAGAACGTAACCAGTGACAAGCGTATCCGGGCCGCTGTCCCTACAATCGAGTACATCCTCGGACAAGGCGGGCGTCTGGTGCTGATGAGCCACCTGGGAAGGCCCAAGGGAGAAAAAGTTCCCAGGATGAGCCTCAAGCCGTGTGTCGGTGTCCTCTCCAAGCTGATCGGCAAAAAGGTCGCCTTTGTCGATGACTGTGTCGGCCCTGAGGTTGAAAAAGCTGTCAGCGAGCTGGCCGAAGGAGAGGTCTTGATCCTGGAAAACCTGCGCTTCCACAAGCAAGAGACGGACAACGACCCCGGTTTCTCTCAGGAACTCTCCGCCCTGGCCGATGTCTACGTGAACGACGCTTTCGGTACCGCCCACAGAGCCCACGCCTCCACCGAGGGAGTAACCCGGTATGTCAATACGGCGGTTTCCGTTTTTCTGATGTAATAGGAACTTCGCTACCTGGTTTGCGCTGTGTGAAACCCCGTGCGCCCGTTCGTAGCAATTCTTGTCGGGGCGAAAATAAGCTGCAAAATCGACGTGATCTAGAACCTACTGCCCAAAGTGGACAA
>JAUVUV010000215.1 GCA_030604975.1 Candidatus Glassiibacteriota bacterium
ATAACCGCTCTGACGAAAAGTTACTATCAACAGCTTTTTATTTATCTGTCTTTTTCTAACTATACTTGTATATTGTTTTTATAGAGTTATCCACATATCCACAGGCCCTAATAATAATAGTAAAATTTAATTCTATAATATACTAGATAAGTATTCAGTACTAAAACATCGTTTTCTGGGAGGAAAAAACTATGAAAATCAGCGTGGTAAAAGAAAATCTGCTCAAAGCGGTAAACGCAATAAGTCCGATAGTGCCCACAAGAAGCACAATGCCGGCGCTGTATAACATTCTTCTCGAAGCGGAAGAGGGTGAAGAGGGTGGTCTCAAAATAGTGGCTACGGACCTCGATATCTCATTGAGCCACAGACTAAAGGCAAACGTAAAAAAAAGCGGAGCCATTACAATACCAGCCCGAAAACTGGGAGAGATTGTTCGCGAACTTCCAAATGCACCTGTTTCTATAGAACAGATAGATGAAAAGGTGAAAATAGTCTGCGATAAAAGTAGTTTTATCCTTCCGAGTATTCCCAAATCAGACTTTCCGGCTTTCCCTGAGAAATCCTTCGAGGGCGCTTTCACTGTTTCAAACGCAATTATGAGTAAACTGGTAAACGCCACCAGTTATGCGGCTGGAAAAGATGACGACCGGCCAATTCTCAAAGGTATCCTCTGGGAGATTAACAAAGATGAATCGTCCATGATCAGTACCAATGGACACCGCTTGGCCAAGATGGTCTACAAGGAAAAGACAAATATTTCTGAGCCACTGAATGTGGTTGTTCCCCCAAAGGCGCTTGAGATGGTAGAAAAATTATGCAGTGAGGATGGATCCGTGGAGGTCGTTATCGACGGAAGCCACCTGGGTATCCGCGAAAAAGACACGGTTATTTTTAGCCGACTGATCGAAGGGACATACCCAAATTACGAGCAGGTGATCCCTATCCACAACAATAAGATCGCAGTAATTGATACAGAAAAGTTCAACGAAACCCTGCGGCGAATGCTTATTCTGGCAAACACCGCAACTTACAGGGTCCGGCTTTATTTCAAAGATAACCTGCTTAATGTATCTGTCAAAACTGAGGATCTCGGGGAAGGGGAAGATTCAGTCGAGATGGAATACAAGGACGAACCACTGGAAATCTATTTTAACGGAAGCTACCTGTTGGATGTGCTAAAGTACTTGGGAAGCGAGCAGGTGAAAATATGCATGCAGAACAGTGAATCGGGTATCCTGTTAGTGCCTGCTTCAGAGAGCGAAAAACAACGGCATCTGAACGTTATCATGCCCCTTAAGGTGACTGAATAACGTGGGGAGAAAGTCTATTTAGAATAAAATAATTTAGGGTAAATATATTCAGCATATATATTTAATTATATTGCATTATAACATCTTTAATAATCTTGACCAAATAGTAAATGAGAGTTATTTTTAATCGAGAAGAATTCCCCGTAGCTCTGCTGCGGGGTTTCCTTAGAATAGATTTTTGTCTTTTGAAATTCCGGTGAAAAGGCAGCGATAAATTACCGAAGCCGTCTTATGGAGGTAAATGCTGATTCGGCAGAAGAAGGATTGGATGAAACCCGGGTAAGGAATATTTTCGCTGAAAAACTTGAAAAAAGACGGTCTCTCGAACGGGAACACGGAATAACTTTAAGCGGTCCACAAACAGATGGCCCCTTGTTCTATGTTGAGGGGAAACCTCTCAGAAACTATGGTTCACAAGGGCAGGAACGCACTTCTGTTATCTGTCTAAAAATGGCGGAAACCGAGCAGATAAAGATTTCAAGCGGTGTTCAACCTGTTCTTCTTCTGGATGACATATTCAGCAAGCTTGACCGGAAGAGTTCCGGCAAACTTCTGGAAGAACTGGTTGAAAGGCACCAGAGTTTTATAACTGCGCCGAGGAAAGAGGCAATGTTCGAACACCTCGGGCACCTTCGGATCAAAACGATCGAAAGAGGTGTAATCAGCGACGGATGAACGCCCCGGGGAAAAGCGGCCCGGTCCGAATCGGCGAACTGATCGGTCCGATCCTCAAACATGCCGAAAGCGGACGACACCGGCCGGAAGCATTGGAGGCGGTCGCTTCCTGGCCCGAAATGGTGAGCGGTAAACTCGCCCGGGAAAGCCGGGCGGTGAGCATTCGGAACGGAAAACTGTTTGTTGAGGTAAAATCTCCCGTCTGGAAGCAGGAACTCCTTCTGCAAAAAAGAAATATCATTAGAAAAACCAACAGAAGATTGGGAAAAGACATCGTTTCAGAGATGGTTATTAATGTGAGGGATTTTATATATGTCGCAGGAAATGGATTTAAATAACAAGTACGAAGCGAAAAATATCCAGGTTCTAAAGGGCTTGGAGGCAGTTCGAAAAAGGCCGAGTATGTATATCGGTACAACCAGCCAACGCGGCCTGCACCATCTGGTTTACGAGGTGGTGGATAACTCGATAGATGAGGCCTTAGCCGGATTCTGCAAGAAAATAAAGATAGAGTTACTTGAGGGTGACAAAGTCCGGGTAACCGATGACGGCAGGGGAATTCCTGTCGATATCCACCCGAGCGAAAAGATACCTGGGGTGGAAGTCGCCATGACCATGCTTCATGCAGGAGGCAAATTCGACCGAAGCACCTATAAGGTCTCAGGGGGCCTCCACGGTGTGGGAGTATCCGTGGTCAACGCTCTGAGCGAATACCTCGAAGTCGAGATTTTCAAAGAGGGCAAGGACTACCACCAGCGCTACGAACGGGGCAAAAAAGCAACCAAACTCAAGGTTGTCGGCGACACCAAGAAAACCGGCACCCGGATTACTTTTAGGCCGGACCCGAAGATATTCGACACGCTGGAATTTGATTTCGAGGGCCTGTCGAGCCGTTTCCTGGAACTGGCCTACCTCAATGCGGGAATCCGCATCGTATTCACAGATGAAAGAAGCGGCAGCAAGCGTAAAGAGATTTTCGAGTTCTCGGGCGGAATAAAAAGCTTTGTCGAGTACCTGAGCGATACCAAAAAGCCGCTGCATAAGCCGATTTATCTGGCGAAAGAAATCAAGCAGACAATAATCGAAATCGCCATGCAGTACACGGATTCGTACCAGGAAGCGATCTTTACCTATGTGAACAATATCAACACACATGAGGGTGGCACCCATCTTTCCGGGTTCAAAGCGGCTCTAACTCGCACGTTGAACGACTATGCCAAGAAAAACAACCTGCTCAAAAAAGCTGATTTCACTCTCTCTGGCGATGATGTCCGTGAGGGCCTAACCGCGGTTATCAGTATCAAGATGATTGATCCGCAGTTCGAGGGCCAGACAAAGACAAAACTTGGCAACAGTGAAATCAAAGGCGTGGTCGAGACATAGGTTAACGAGCAGCTGGCGATTTTCCTTGAAGAGAATCCACCTATAGCAAGGCGCATTATAGATCGGGCGGTAAACGCAGCCCAGGCCAGGGAAGCGGCCCGCAAGGCACGAGATCTCACCAGACGCAAGAACGCGATGGATGGCGCGGGCCTGCCGGGAAAACTTGCCGATTGCTCGCTCACCGACCCCGTGCACTGCGAGATATACCTGGTTGAAGGAGATTCGGCTGGAGGCTCGGCGAAAATGGGTCGCGACAGGCGTAATCAGGCTATCCTGCCCCTTAGGGGCAAGATCCTTAACGTAGAAAAGGCGCGCTTGCACAAGATCCTCTCCAACGAGGAAATCCGCACCATGATTACCGCTATCGGAACGGGTATCGGGGAAGAAGATTTCAGCCTTGATAATGCTCGATACCACAAGATAATAATCATGACCGATGCGGATGTGGATGGAGCGCACATCAGAATTCTGCTCCTGACATTTTTCTTCCGCTACATGAAAGAGCTGATCGACAAGGGCATGATCTATATCGCCCAGCCACCGCTTTACCGCATCTATAGGGGCAAACAGGAGTTTTATGCCTTTTCCGAACGGGAGCGGGATGTATATTTGAAACGCCTCGGGAGAGTAAAAGTCTCTATTCAGCGATACAAGGGACTAGGCGAAATGAACCCTGATCAGCTGTGGAAGACTACGATGGATCCGGCTACACGTACGATCCTAAAGGTGCGGATGGATGAAGCTATTGAAGCAGACCGTCTGTTTTATGAACTGATGGGCGATGATGTGGAATGCCGCAGAAAGTTTATTGAGAAGAATGCGCGCTATGTAACGAATCTGGATGTCTGAATCAGTCCGATTTGAAAAATTGCAGAAAAAGGCCGCTGGCGGAGAGGAATAATAACCGTTAAGCGGCCGTTTTCTTGCAACGCACCTTTCATAAAAATCTCAGCCGCTAATTAGTCAACCTGGAGGAATGGTTATTCTCTTGTCTATGACTGATATGCAATGACTTGAAACTTAATTGGAACTAAAAAGATTCTTAAAGCATGATTTTTGCATTAAAAAATAAAGAAAATAATCTCTCTGAAAGCTTAAGAAAATATGTTTATACTCCGAAATTAATAAGTAAAGATATATTTATAAAGACGGAATAAGGCTTGTAGTTTCTTATTCGCCGGCAAATAAAATACGCCCACAAGTATCTCTCTTTGCGGGTCAAGAGGTTTTTTTGTCTGTGAAAGAAACCGCTCGGTCAAAGAGCCTTAATGTCGGCAGATATGAAACAGCCTCTTTTTATGAAACGTAAATTTTATCAGACCGGCTGTGTCACCGGATGCTGGAGCAAGACTATCAGTATAAGATTTTAAGGTGACTCCTGGAGAAAGATAACCGGATAGGAACGTTGTCTGGATCAAAAATAATTGCCGTCGCATTCACGCTGGCCGCAAGCCTGGCAGCCATATTTATTGCCTGCGAACGCGA
>JAUVUV010000296.1 GCA_030604975.1 Candidatus Glassiibacteriota bacterium
CAGCGGAACGCTGACTGTCTCCCCGGGAAACAGCCATGCCACTGAGGTGCCGCTGCAGGTCACTGTCTGGGACTACGAGATCCCGGGCAGGGGCATGTTCCGCACCCAGGGCCATTTTTCGATCGAGAGTGTAGAGCGTTTCTACAACCGGAATATGGATGCCGAGTGGCTGAAAGGCTGGTACTCTTTCTGGCTTGACTACCGTTTCGACCCTGTAGGGCAGTATTCGAGCTATCTCACTCCCTGGCCGAAGCTTATCCCATACTGCCTGGAAAGGGGTCTGAAAACGATCAATCTCGGCGGGTTCTCCGGCGCGGGAGAACTCGACCAGGCGGCCCTGGACAGCGTTTACCGCTTTATCGCAGACAACGGATGGCTCGAGCACAGCTATGTCTATATCGGGGACGAGACCGATAATTTTGCCCTGATGCGCACTAAAGCCAATGTGATCCACAACCGCTATCCCGGGGTGAAAGTGATGATCGGCGGCAGCATCCCGCGCCAGGAGCTGATCGGCTATATCGATGTCTGGGACCCGATCATGCGGCCCGGCGGGGTTTACGGTTTCGCTCCCGAGCCCTGCCGCGAGGCCCTGGCCCGGGGAGAGGAAGTTCTCTGGTATGTCTGTATCGCTCCCCATCCGCCTTATCCGAACGTCCAGATGGAGGACCCCCTGGTGGATTCGCGCTCGCTTTTCTGGATGACCTATAAGTATGATATCATGGGCTACGAATACTGGGGCTACAATGTTTGGGCGAAAAATGTCAGGCCTGCGGGAAGTCCGCGCTGGCCGGATATCGAGTGGAACAGCTACGCTTACGACCACACCAACGGGGACGGCCAGCTCTGCTATCCCGGCCCTGGGGGCCTGCCCTGGGCCTCGGTGCGGCTGGCGGCAAACCGTGACGGTATCGAGGACTGGGAGGCGCTCTGGCTGGCCGAGGACCTGGCTCGGACAGCCTCGGAGCTGGGCCTTGACCGGAAAAAGAATGTCGCCGAACTCATCCGGCGAGCCCGCAAGCTGGCCGACATCCCGGATGTGGTGGTCAAAGACCTGACTCATTATACCAAGAATCCCCGGACGATCCTTGAGCACCGAACCGAGCTGAGCCGGCTGATTGTCGCCCTGCAGGAGGAAATCGGCAGGCAAAGGGCAGAGCAGTTCAGGCAGCGCCACATCTCTCAGATGAAGGAACTCGAGAGAAAAAGCCTCGAGCGCAACATCGAGAAAGCGAGACAGCACCTGAAATAAAGCCAGTCGGTTCGAAATAGATCGGATTATGCACTTTTTTCATCAACCCTGTTAGTTCCTTTTAGTTAACGTATCTCCAGGAGGTGTAATGATGAGTGGCTCCCGGGAGAAAAAAAGTATCAGCCGCCGCCAGTTCGTTACCGGAGTGTCCGGCGTGGCCGCAGCGCTTGTCGCTGCTCCTTCGGTTATCGCACAGAACAAAACCAAAGAATTCAAAAAGTCGGACAGGCTTGTCAGGATCGGAGTGATCGGGGGGCGTTTCGGCTGCGAATTCCAGTGGCACGAGCACCCGCATAGCAGGGTCACCGCTGTCTGCGATCTTCGCGATGACCGGATTGGGCGGCTTAAGGAAACCTACCGGTGTGATGTCGCCTACAAGGATTACAGGGAACTGATCGCTGATAAAAACGTGGATGCCGTGGGAGTGTTCACCCCGATGCCCCTTCACGTACCCATGGCTGTGGCTGCAATGAAAGAGGGCAAGCACGTGATCAGCGCTGTTGCCGCAGGAATGAATGAAGAGGAGTGTGTCCAGCTGCTGGAAACAGTGAAAAAAACCGGCACAATCTACATGATGGCCGAAACCAGCTATTACCGGCTCGAAATTATCACCTGCCGCCAATGGGCCAGAGAGAAAAAGTTCGGTGAAATAATCTATTCCGAGGCAGAGTACCATCATGACGGGATAGAAGCCTACTGGTTCAACGATGACGGCAGTCTGACCTGGCGCCATGGGCTGCCGCCGTTGCACTATCCCACACACGCCACAGGCATGGTTGTCCCGGTCACCGGGGAGCGCCTGGTCGAGGTAACAGCGATCGGCTGGGGTGACGGTGCAGAGATTCAGAGTCCCAATCAATACAATAATCCTTTCTGGAATGAAGCCGGGCTGTTTAAAACCAGCGGAGGACATGCCTCGCGTATCTCTGTTTTCCGCAGAGTGGCCTCCGGAGGGGCCGAGCGGGGCCAGTTCTTCGGAACCGAGATGTCCTACTACATGCCCCGGCCCGACGACACCCCTTCCATGGTCGCGCGGCGCGAGAAAGGCACCGTGGTCAAGAATAAATACGTGGAGAGCAGAATAATAACGGAAAGATATCACCAGCCGAACCACTGGGAGATGTTGCCTGAGCCGCTGCGCCACCCTTCAGGCCACGGGGGCTCCCACACGTTTCTAACCAATGAATTCGTAATGTCGGTTCTTGAAAAAAGGCAGCCTGAAATCAATATCAACGAGGCATTGGCCTATACCATACCGGGGTTCTACGCTCATAGATCCGCTCTGGAGGGTGGGAAGACCTATAAGATTCCTGATTACGGCAGAGGCTGAAACGCCAACAGCTTAGCTTTGATTGTTTCAGAAAGATCGAGTTGCTGTATTGCCTGATGATACCTGTTACCCTCTAAATATTAAGGGTTTTAATCAAAAAGAATTCCTCGAAGCTTTGCTTCGGGGTGATCCACCCCGGGTGATCAGTATGTAATCCCCCTCAAAAAAGGGGGATCAATATGTAATCCCCCTTAACAAAGGGGATCAGTATGTAATCCCCCTTAACAAAGGGGATCAGTATGTAGTCCCCCTTAAAAAAGGGTAATCAATATGTAATCCCCCTTAAAAAAGGGGGAAACAGGGGGTTGTTTGCATATGTTCGCCCAAGGGGAGATAAGATCGATCAAATTCATCGTTGTGATACTCCGCGGCTTGCCGCGGGGTAGTTCATTTAAAGTATAAATCGGAGGGAAAATGGGAAAAGATCAAATGGATCGCCGCGATTTCCTCAACCGGCTCGGCCTGACAGGCCTCGCTCTGGGTTTGAGCGCAACAGGCTGCGGAGAAGGCCGGGAACAGGCGCAAGCCGGATCGGAAACCAAAGCCCTTACCGGGTCAGGGCCAAAGGAAGGATTAGGGCCTTTGGACAGCGGCCCAAAAGCCGGCCTGTGCACCATCGCTTTCCAGGACCGCCCGTTTTACGAGGTGCTCGAACTGGCTGCAGAGGTCGGTTTTCACGGGGTGGAGCCATGGGGAAAGCCGGACCACCTGCCGCTTACCCGCACTGATGACCCGGTAAAAGCGGTCAGAGACAGGATCGCCGAGCTGGGAATCGAGACCAGCCAATACGGCTGCTACGTTCGTCTCGGTGACAGGCAGGACCCGACCGAAAAAGACAGGGACATGGACAGAGCGATCCAGATCACCAAGCTCCTCGGCACGAATATCTGCCGCATCTGGGCCGGCACCAAAAACAGCGAGCTGCTGAGCGAGGAAGAATGGAAACTGATGGTCGAGGACGGCAAAAGATTCTGTGCACGGGCTGAGGATGCAAGCATTCTGCTTGCCATGGAGATGCACTCGAACAGCGTAACCAACAAGGCCTCGGCCATGATAGATCTGATCGGGCGGGTGGGGAATCCCGCACTCAAGGCAAATTACCAGATTCTAAACAGCAGCGAGGACCCCTACGAGCGCGCCCGCGTCGCCGGGCCGCATGTGGTCATGGCGCACGCCCAGAACGACAGCGCTGGGCGGGGGCGGGTGCTGATCTGCGAGGGTACGGTGGATTTCCAGAAAATTTACGACATCCTGAAAGAGTTCGGCTTCAAGGGATATTTCGAGGTCGAGTTCGTGCGGGGCGAGACAATGCAGGAGAGAGTTGCAGCTCTCAAAGCGGACTGCGCATGTTTGAGGAGGATCAGCTAGCTGTCAGGATAAGCCGGATATTAATTGAAAAATAAAGGGGCACGCTATGCCGTGCCCCTGATTTTTTTTGTTTCCGTTCAAGAATCGGCCCTAGTCTGTCACCTGCTCCCAGCCTAGCCTGGAAAGAATCCG
>JAUVUV010000454.1 GCA_030604975.1 Candidatus Glassiibacteriota bacterium
ATGGCACCCCACGCTGCTCGAGATGCTGCTCTGCAAGCTTGAGAACCTCGATAAGGCTTTTCATCTAAAACATTCCAGTTACAAGAAAATGTCAATCCTCCCGGCCAGCAGGGTAGGGGACAGGCTGACAAAAATTTATCATAATATAGCGAGAATATTCTCCGAAGGCAATCAGAGGGGAGCTGAAGAAAGGGCTTTTATTTGACTTTAACAGGCAAATTTATTAAGATTTTAGAATTAATTAATCATTTTTCTCCTGCCTAATAGTTTACAATCTCAAAACTTATCTTATTCGGGATATTGTGATAGAATCCGAAGGGTTTTTGGATGAAAAAGTACGACTTCAAGGAAATCGAGAATAAGTGGCAGGCCTGTTGGGAAAAAGATCGGCTTCATGAAACCGATCTGCACGAGGAAGGCCGGAAGTGCTACTGCCTGGTGATGTTCATTTACCCGTCAGCCGATAAGATGCATATCGGCCACTGGTACAATTACGGCCCGACCGATACCTGGGCCCGGTTCCGGAAAATGCAAGGTGACAATGTGTTCGAGCCGATCGGTTATGATGCTTTCGGGCTGCCGGCCGAAAATTACGCAATCAAGCACGGTATCCATCCGTGGGATTCGACAAGCGAGAACGTGCGGGTGATCCGCGAGCAGCTTAAGACAATCGGTGCGATGTACGACTGGTCGCGGGAAATCAACACCAGCGAGCCTGAATACTACAAATGGACCCAGTGGCTTTTCCTTCAGGCTTACAAGGCGGGGCTGGCTTACCGGGCCAAGGGGCCGGTGAACTGGTGCCCGAGCTGCCAGACAGTGCTCGCCAACGAGCAGGTGACTGCCGATGGCACATGCGAGCGCTGCGAAGCACCAATCACCCACAAGGATATGGTCCAGTGGTTTCTGAAAATCACCGCCTATGCCGACCGTCTCCTGGAAGGCCTGGAAAGGATAGACTGGCCTGAAAAAACCAAGGCCATGCAGCGCAACTGGATCGGGAAAAGCCGGGGGGCAAGGATCAAGTTCCACTTTGACGACAGCACGCCCGGTGCGGACAGCCTGAGCGAAGAGGAACGCGAATTCAATGTCTTCACTACCCGCGCCGACACTCTTTTCGGGGCAACCTACGTGGTAATGGCTCCCGAGCACCCGCTGGTCGAAAAAATCACCGTGCCCGGAAGGCGGGAGGCGGTAAAGGCTTATATCGACCAGACACGGGCCCAGAATGAGATTCAACGCACCAGCATAGTACGCGAGAAAACGGGAGTTTTCACCGGCACCTATGCGATCAACCCGATCAACCAAGAAAAGATCCCGGTCTGGATCGCCGATTATGTGCTGCTTTCCTACGGCACGGGAATAATCATGGCTGTGCCGGCCCACGATGTGCGTGATTTCGAATTCGCCAGAAAATTCGGCCTGCTGATCCGCGAGGTGATCGCCCCGCCTGAGGGCAGCAAGGGGGAGCCCCTCGAGGAAGCATACATCGATCCGGGAATAATGGTCAATTCAGACCCGTTCAATGGGCTGCCCTCGGCCGAAGGCGCGGTTAAAGTCGTAGAAAAACTCAAATCGCAAGGCCTGGCTGAATTCGAGGTCAACTACAAGATCCGCGACTGGCTGATCAGCCGCCAGCGCTACTGGGGCGTGCCGATCCCGATCGTGTTTTGCGAAAAATGCGGTGAGGTGCCTGTGCCCGAGCATCAGCTCCCGGTCGAACTGCCCTACGAGGCGGATTTTAAGAAAGCCGCCAAAGGAGTGAGCCCACTGGCCACAAACGAGGAATTTGTCAACACGACCTGCCCTGCCTGCGGAGCTCCGGCGTGCCGTGAGATCGATACCATGGACACCTTTGTCGATTCCTCCTGGTATTTCCTGCGCTACCTGTCGCCGCACTTGGATGACAGGCCCTTTGACCACGAACTTTGTGACGCCTGGCTGCCGGTTCACCATTATGTCGGTGGGGTGGACCATGCCACGATGCACCTGATTTATGCCAGGTTTATTAATATGGTACTCTGCGATCTCGGGCATATCGGTTTCGAAGAGCCCTTTCAAAGGCTCAGCCACCAGGGTACTGTCACCAGCCAGGGCGCCAAGATGAGCAAAAGCCGCGGCAACGTGATCAACCCGCAGACTTACCTCGACCGCTACGGTTCGGACACATTCCGCTGTTACCTGATGTTCATGGGAGATTATTCCCAGGGCGGCGACTGGGATGATACCGGCATCCAGGGCGTGTACCGCTTTCTGATGAGGGTCTGGCGCCTGGTTCAGTTCAATTCGAAGGTGATAAGGGGAGTCCCGCGCAGGAAAACCACAGCGGATAACCTGGAGAAACTGGGTGAGAAAGAACAGAAAATCGCCAGGGTGATGCACAACTCGATCAGAGGGGCCACAGAGGATACCGAGCGGATGCATTTCAACACGGCGATAAGCAGGATCATGGAGCTGGTCAACGAGCTTGTTCCATACTCAAGCGAGGATAGCGTCAATCAGGATGTCGACTTTGAATTTCTTGCCGAGGCAGTTGATAACCTCGTGTTGCTTTTCGCGCCTTTTGCGCCGCACATCTGTGAGGAGCTCTGGCGGGAGACCCTGGGACACGAAAAAAGCGCGTTCCAGAACAAATGGCCCACCTGCGATCCACAAATTCTCAAAAAGGACGTGGTGACAGTGGTGATCCAGATCAACGGCAAGCTGCGCTCGCAGGTCCAGGTCCCCAGAGATATGCCTGCCGAGGAAGTTGCCGAAGCAGCCAAGGCTGACCCGAAAGCAGCC
>JAUVUV010000304.1 GCA_030604975.1 Candidatus Glassiibacteriota bacterium
CTGGCCGTAAGCGAGGCTGCTGTAAAGCCTCTCTGTCATTCTGGAGCTGACTGGTTCGAAAGCTTCGAGCCATGCCGGTTGGGAAAGCTGGAAAGCCAGGCTGAAAAGCAGGACGAAGAAAAATTTGCGAGCCACGAATCGGGTGTCTCCGGATGAATTGAAAACTATCATTCAGCGGCAAAAGATATACCGGGCTGGAGGAAAAAGCAAGGGAAGGTCTTTTTCTGAAGAAATGCCTCCCAGGGAGTACTTTGACAGCATCCAGACCACGAGGTATATTAGAACGGAAACGCTCTCTTAACCGGAGGGGGATGTTGAAATCCCATCTCTGGATCATCCATTCTTACCCCCGGTTGAGGAACATGGTTCCCGATATTCTAAGTGGCATTTTACGTGCCAGCACATCCGGAGACAAAAATGGAACATAAAGTCGGCAAAACACTAATTTCCCTGATCAAGGGTGACATTACCCATTGCAGAGTGGATGCGATAGTCAACGCCGCAAACAGCGCCCTTCAGATGGGCGGCGGCGTGGCGGGATCGATTCGCCGCGCTGGAGGCGAATCGATCCAGGCAGAATGCGACCGTATCGGCGGAACACCAGTTGGTACCGCGGTGGTAACAGGTGCGGGCAGGCTCCCGGTGGGCCATGTAATCCATGCCGTGGGCCCAATAATGGGAGAGGGGGACGAGGACCGCAAGCTGGAAAACGCCACACGCTCGAGCCTGGCTCTGGCTGACAAGCACAAGTTGCGTTCTGTCGCTCTACCGGCGATCAGCAGCGGGATTTTCGGCTATCCTGTCGACCGCTGCGCCCGGAAGATGCTTTCGACAACTGTCGATTATCTCTCCAAAGGCGGGCATTCGCTCGAGAAAGTCGTATTCTGCCTTTATGATGAGAGAACTTTCGCCGAGTTCAGCGAGACTCTCACCAATCTGGCGCGCTGCCGGGCCGGGAAAAAAGATGTCTCCTGAGAATAAATAAAATATTCCATTTCTTTTTCTTCCCTGTTAGATTTTCGTGGGGCTATTTGGAAATCTACGGAATCATTGAATCTCACAAGTTTGAGACCAGTATAAAAATCAGGTTCTTTAGATGCGCAAAATTATGGTACTGGCCGCCTCGGGAGAGGGCGAGATTGCCGAAAAGGTTACCCTGGAGCTGAAAAATTTCGATTACGAAGTGCTATGCCCAGGCAAGGCTGACAGCGATGAGCTGAAAAGTATCGAGCAGATGGACCTCTTCGTGCTGGTGGGGCGGGATACGGGTAAACTGGAGGATCTGGCCCGCACCATTATCCGGGATGAACTGCTCTCGGGTACCCCGCGACTGGTGGTTACTGACGAAAAGACGCTCGCCGATCTGGATTATTGCAGGCTCGCTGACGATATCCTTCTTTTCCCTTTTCGGCCGGTGGAACTGGCCGCCAGGGTCAGGATTCTTTCCTGGCGCACAGAGAAAGTGGATCCCTCCAACATAGTCAAAGCAGGCCCTCTGAGTATCAATCTCTCGACCTATGAGGTTACAGTAAACGGCAAATTGATTGACCTGACTTTCAAGGAATACGAGCTGCTGAGCTATTTGGTAACTCGCAGAAGGCGGGTTCATACCCGGAGCGGGCTTTTGAATCGAGTCTGGGGCGATGATTACTACGGCGGCGCGCGGACAGTGGATGTCCATATCCGGCGGATCAGGTCCAAGATCGAGACCGGGGGCCAGGTTTTCATCCAGACTGTCCGAGGAGTGGGCTATCGTTTTATCGGCTGATTATTTAACTATTATTTAACCTTCCTGAAATATTCCTGTAACAATTCCCCTGTTATATTATTCCCAATATATATTATATTAATAAAATTAAAGTCTTAATTTGAATATTGGTTATCTTCTCTCAGGAAACTTATGCAACTTTTTTTTGCAGGAGGATTAAGTGGGTCCAAAAGAAGTAATCGAACTCTGTAAAGCCGAAGAGGTAGAAGTCGTAGACCTGAGGTTTATAGATTTTCCCGGTCTTTGGCAGCATTTTTCGATTCCGGTTTCTAAACTCGAGGAAAGCACGTTCGAGGAGGGGCTGGGATTCGATGGCTCCAGCATCCGCGGTTGGCAGGTGATCAACGAAAGCGATATGCTGGTCAAACCCGATCCCGAAACAGCTTTTATCGATCCTTTTGCGGATTACAAAACTCTGGTCCTGATCTGCAATATCTGCGATCCGCTCGATGGCGGGGATTTTACCCGTGATCCGCGCAATATCGGTAAAAAAGCTATCAGCTACATGAGTTCTACAGGGATCGCGGATGCCGCCTATTTCGGACCTGAGGCGGAATTTTTCATCTTCGACGATATCCGTTTCGACCAGAACGCCAACCAGGGATACTATTTTATCGATTCAAAAGAGGGTGTCTGGAACAGCGGGCGTGATGAAGGCCCGAACCTGGGATACAAGCCGCGCTACAAGGAGGGGTATTTCCCGGTTCCGCCTACCGATTCTATGCAGGATATCCGCAGCGAGATGATGCTGCTCATGATCAAAGCAGGACTGGAAGTGGAGGCACAGCACCACGAGGTTGCGACCGGCGGTCAGGGGGAAATCAACCTGCGCTTTGCTCCGCTGGTCAAATGTGCGGACGACCTTCTCAAGTACAAGTACATTGTCAAAAACACCGCACGCAAGCATAACAAGACAGTTACTTTTATGCCCAAACCGATATTGGGTGACAACGGTTCGGGCATGCACACGCACATGTCTCTCTGGAAAGAGAACAAGCCGTTGTTTGCCGGTGACGGCTATGCAGGACTGAGTGAGTTGGCGATGCATGCTATCGGCGGGATACTCAAACATGCGTCGGCCATCCTGGCTTTCACCAACCCGACGACCAACAGTTACAAGCGCCTGGTTCCGGGTTTCGAGGCGCCGGTCAATCTGGCTTACAGTTCGCGCAACAGAAGCGCAGCCGTGCGGATCCCGATGTACAGCCCGTCACCCAAGGCCAAGCGCTTCGAGTTCCGCTGCCCGGACCCGAGCTGCAACCCTTACCTGGGTTTCTCGGCGATGCTGATGGCTATCCTGGACGGTATCCAGAACAAAATCGATCCCGGTGATCCACTGGATAAGAATATCTACGATCTTCCGCCTGAGGAACTGGCCGAGGTGCCCACAACTCCGGGTACACTCGAAGAGGCGCTCAACTCTCTGGCCGACGACCATGGATTTCTGCTCAAAGGCAGTGTTTTCACCGAGGATGTGATCGAGACCTGGATCAACTACAAGATGGAGCGAGAAGTCAAGGAAATGGCACTCAGGCCGCACCCGTACGAGTTTTACCTTTATTACGATATTTAATCGCAATCGGAGAGACCGGTCATTTTGAAAGCCGCCGAAGGAGCCGCAGGGGCACCGCTGGCGGCTTTTATTTGCGTTCCTTTTTTATTTGGCAACCGGCAGGCCGCCCATTATTATTAATTGCAATGACCCTGTTTTGCTGAATCTCGGGCGGTAATTTATTCCTGGAACAGAGGTTGATGAATCTGACCGGAATAGAAAGAAACGGGTCTTCTTCAAGTAGTGGGGAGCCAAGGATTGAGCGGTTGGCCAGCCTGGCTGATGGGGTTAGCCGCCGGTTTGTAGCCGATCACCTTGCCCGGATGGACAGGGCCTACCTGGACCGTTACACCGACAAGGAGATAGCCGGCCACCTGTCCGCTCTCTCCGAACTCGGTCCCTCCTGCGGCTGCCGCCTGCTTTATCTGGATCTCGGTGAAAGCCTTTGGGAACTGACAGTGGTTGCTTACGACCACCAGGGCCTGTTTTCGATTATTGCCGGTACACTGGCCAGCATGGGACTCAGTATCGAAAAGGGAGAGGTCTGGACCTATTCAGAAACCTCTACGAAAGAGGAAACCCAGGAGGGGAAAGAGAAAGCTGAGAAGGTACGTTACCGGTACGATTTCCGTCTGCGAAGATACATACCGAAAGGCAGGGTCAAAAA
>JAUVUV010000289.1 GCA_030604975.1 Candidatus Glassiibacteriota bacterium
AGGTTACCCGGCAAGGCGACCGAGAGAGGAGCGTGTTTTTTACCAGGTAAACGCCGAAGGTTATAACATCTTCAAGGGTTGGCGAGTTGCGGCCCACAAGCGATTTTTGTCCACTTTTGATCGCCAGCAAAAGTGGGAAAATAAGGATTTAAGAGCCTGGAAGTTCATAGCTGAAAAGAGATGAAAATTAACCGGACACTATTGACTTATATTATAAAGAAAAACGCCGGTGCCAGCCGGCGCATAATTACAGGAGTCGAAATAAAATGTGGCGAATACAGTTTTCAGTGGAACCTACCCGGTATCAGGCCCGCCGGTAGCTTTCAGCCAGTGCTGCTCGAATGAGACAAGGTTTCCCGCATCATCAAAGAGGAACGGGATTGCCCTCCCCTCTGGATGCGGTTTTGCAGGTGCGGTCAGGGTGACTCCGAGCGCAGGGCTTACCAGCAGGCGCCCGAGGCTGGACGTATCCTTGATCCAGACCAGTTTGGCTTCTTTCGGCACCACAGCACCTGAGGAGCGGAATGCTTCTGTGAGAATCTTTCTTTCCGGCTCAAGTGCCGGGGGAACGAAAGCGTGCTCCGGAACGAGGGCGGTCAGAGAGTTCGTGATTGTCACCCCCGGGTCCATTTCTTCTATCAGCGGCGCCGAGACGAAATCAGCCAGGCCGATACCTTTTGCGTTGCCGTGGCTGTCCGGGGTCAGAGAGCGCACCCAGATCCGCCTGATCCTCGGACTTTCCGGTTCGGGCCGAACCGGGTGCCTGCTCCTGCCGATAACGGTCGTATCAAGCCCTGCCCCGCTGATATCCTTGCCCATCCTTTCCACGACCAGCACATCCGCCTCTTGGAAAGGAAGCCTGGGTGAAAGTTTCTTGCAAAGAGCGAGCAATTCACTGTCTGTCCGTTCGAAATCATCAAGTCCCACTAGCTCGAGGCGGATCGTCC
Organism: Candidatus Glassiibacteriota bacterium; assembly: GCA_030604975.1. Lineage (GTDB taxonomy): Bacteria > Gemmatimonadota > Glassbacteria > GWA2-58-10 > GWA2-58-10 > JAUVUV01. The sequence continues at coordinate 948 of JAUVUV010000289.1, forward strand.
GGGCGTTTGCATCCTCGAGCACGGCCACGCCTGCGGCTATCTTGAGATACGCCATAAGGCCGTTGGCAAGCTCGATCATGTATCCGGGAAAAGGCGACCGCAGGGAATAGAGATGGAATGAGCGTGCCCCCTGCTCCTTTCCCAGACCCACCACCAGCATTTTCAACAAGCCCGACTCGACCGATCCCTGAAATGCGGTATGCGCTTTGATCCTGGCCAGCGGGATGACCCAGTCGGCATTCAGGGCGTCAGCGGAAACCAACAGGCGGGCCCCCTCCTGCGTTCCCTGCCCGAGATCCACCACCTCCATTGAGGAAACGATCGGGGCACCACTGGTTTTTTCGCTCACCCCCAGCGCATGGAGAATTTCTTTCTGCCCCTGGGCTGTCGCTCCTCCGTGGGAACCCATGGAAGGAATAATAAAGGAGTGCGCATCGCGCTCGGCCACAGCCTCGACCAGAGTCCGGACCATGGCAACCAGGCTCGTAATCCCCCTGCTGCCCACAGCCAGGGCCACACGCTGCTCCGGCAGGATTTTCTCGAAAAGACCGCTGAGGGAAATCCTTTCCCGCAGGTGCAAGGCCGGATCGCCGATTGATTCGCTCTGTGTAAAATGCTGCACAAAGGGTTGTAGCTGAGGGAAATCCATGTGTTCTCTGTTAATATGGCTGGCTAAAATCCATTCGCAGGCGAGGCGTGTCCCGTCCTTAGCAGTTCTTTTATTCTTTAACCAGGTCTGAGTACAGGGGAAATTCTTTACAAACTCTGGAAACCTTTTCCCGCACACCGGAGTAGAGCGAATCATTGCCGATATTGGCGAGCACGGTGGCGATCATCTCACCGATCTCTTCCATCTGGGCCGTTCCCATTCCTCGGGTGGTCAGGGCTGCGGTGCCGATACGGATGCCGCTGGTGACAAACGGGCTGCGTGTCTCAAATGGAACTGTGTTCTTGTTCACCGTGATACCGCAAGCATCCAGGGCCTCCTCGGCCTCCTTGCCGGTGATTCCTTTTTCTGTCAGGTCAACCAGCAGAAGGTGGCTGTCGGTGCCGCCTGAAACGAGCTTGAACCCGGCATCGGATAGAATTTCAGCGAGTTTTTTCGCATTATCGATCACCGTCCTGGAGTAGCTTTTGAACTCTGGCGAGAGGGCTTCCCTGAAAGCTACCGCCTTGGCTGCGATCACGTGCATCATCGGTCCGCCCTGGGTTCCCGGGAAAATCTGCTTGTCAATTTTTTTCGCCAGCTCCTCGCCGCAGAGGATCAGCCCGCCGCGTGGACCACGCAGGGTTTTGTGAGTCGTGCTGGTTACAACGTGGGCGTACGGCACAGGCGAAGGGTAGTACCCGGACGAGATCAGACCCGCCGGATGAGCGATATCGACAACCAGGTAAGCACCCACCTCGTCGGCGATCCGGCGCATCCGGGCGAAATCTATCTCCCGCGGATAGGCGCTCGCCCCGCCGATAATCATTTTCGGACTGTGTTCGCGTGCCAAAGCCTCGAGATTGTCGTAATCAATCAGGTTTGTGTCACGTGTCACGCCGTAGTGCACAACATTATAAAGCATCCCGCTGAAATTAACCGGGCTGCCGTGTGTCAGGTGGCCGCCGTGAGAAAGATCCATGCCGAGTATCGTATCCCCCAGCTCGAGCAGGGCCATATAAACAGCCATGTTAGCCTGGGAACCGGAGTGTGGCTGAACATTGGCATGCTCGCACGAAAACAGCTCACAGGCCCGTTTGCGCGCCAGCTCCTCCGCCTGGTCCACGTAATCGCAGCCGCCGTAATAACGCCTTGCCGGATAGCCCTCGGCATACTTGTTGGTCAGTGGCGAGCCAAGCGCTTCCAGCACGGCGCGGCTGACAAAATTTTCAGAGGCGATCATCTCCAGGGTGCCGGCCTGCCGTCCGATCTCTCCCACCACGGAAGCGTATATTTCAGGGTCGGTTTTCTTAAGTGACTGCATCTAGGATCTCCCACCTGATACTTTTGTAATAGATTTTAACATCCATAGCCTTTCCTGCCTTCGATTTCAGCGATCTTGCCCACCCGCCGCGCGTGGCGTCCGCCCTTGAACTCGGCCTGGAGCCATATCTTAACGATTGCACGGACCTTGTCCCTGCCCAGCATCTTTCCGCCGAGAGCGAGAATATTCGCATCATTGTGTGTGCGCGCAAACCCTGCCATCTCCTCGTTCATCACCAGCGCTGCACGGACATTGGGGAACTTGTTGGCCGTAATCGACATCCCGAGCCCTGTGCCGCAGACCAGGATGCCGCGCTTGCGCTCACCGCGGGAAACCATGCCGGCCACCAGGCCGGCGAAGTCGGGATAATCCACGTTCTGCGGCCCCGAGGTTCCCACGTCCTCCGGCTCGTAGCCCAGTTCTTTCAGGTATCCGACAATTTCCTCTTTCATCTCGTAACCTGCGTGGTCGCTGCCTATCGGTATCTTTTCCGTCATCTTGCATAGATCCCTTCATCTAAAATGATCTTCGCCTCAAAACGGCGAACTGAAACAGTAATTCATAATTCTTTAAAGAAAAGATTTAAATTGCCCAAAGGCCCTTTAATAGTTGCCAGAGTCAAAACCAGCCAGCCGCCTATTCAGCGAGCAGCTCCTCGATCCTGTCCAGGAGCCGGTTCAATCTGCGCGCAACAGCCAGAATGGGCTCCGGGCTTGTCATATCCACGCCCGCTTTTTTCAAAAGGTTTATCGAGTAGTCGCTGCTTCCGCTTTTCAGGAATTCGAGGTATTTCTCCCGCGCGCCTGGCTCGCGATTGAGGATTCTCTCGCTCAGAAGGATGGCGGCTGAAAAGCCTGTGGCATACTGGTAAACATAAAAATTGTTGTAAAAGTGGGGAATTCTGCCCCAGTTGATTTCGTAAATTTCATCGACCACGAGTTCAGGGCCGAAATATTTCTGGTAAAGCTCACGGCACAGCTTACGCAGGCCCGAGGCTGTAAGTGGGTTTCCGGATTCGGCCAGCGTGTGAATCTCCCGCTCGAATTCGGCGAATAGGGCCTGGATATAAACTGTGCCCTGGATCTGGCGCACTTGATGGTCCAGCAGGCTCAGCTGCTTCTTTTTGTCCTCGGTTACTTTCAGCAGGTAATCAATCAGAAGCTTCTCGTTGGTGGTCGAGGCCACCTCGGCAACAAAAGTCGTGTAGTTCCCGTAAACCGGCGGCTGGCTCTCCCAGGTAAAAT
>JAUVUV010000053.1 GCA_030604975.1 Candidatus Glassiibacteriota bacterium
CTCGAGCGCCCAGTGATGTAATCCTCGTTTTCGGAGGCGGTGTGGGAGAAAGCGGCAAACCGGGAAATTCCACCCTCGAGCGCGCCCGCTACGCAGCCAGGCTCTATCGTGAGGGTCTTGCCCCCAAGGTTATTTTTTCCAGCGGCTACCAGCAATTCAATAGAAAAGATTCAGAAAATATGCAAAAGATTGCTTTAGACGAGGGGATCCCGGCCTGGGATATTATCATCGAGGATAAAGCGGCGAACAATTACGAGAACGTGACCTTCTGTCTCGCCCTGATGACAGACCACGAACTTACATCTGCTTTGGTTGTCTCCGGGCAATACAATATGCTTCGTACCAAGCTGTTATTCGACCGCCAGTTGAATCTTTATCCCGAAAGCGGAATCACCCAGGATTCGTTACATCTGACCCCAGTGGCCGAGAGTATCTTTTTTCACCCCCAGGACGGCAGTCGTCTGGAGCAGTTGAAAGCCGTTTTACACGAATATGCGGCGATTGTAAATTACTGGTGGCTGGACCGTATCTAAGAAACGCTACGGAGGATGGCTTCGACAACCATGCAGCAAAAACGAAAAATCAAAATCCTCAGGATTATCGCCCGGATGAACATCGGCGGCCCGGCTCTGCATGTTATCATTCTCAACAGTGAGCTTGATTTCGGTCGCTACGTTTCTCAGCTTGTCACCGGAATAGAGTCCCCGGCCGAGGGGAACATGTACGAGTTTGCCGAAGAAAAAGGCGTGCATCCGATAGTTATCGACGCCCTGGGCCGTGAGATATTCTTCAAAGAGGACTTTCGAGCCCTGATCAAGCTGATCAGGCTAATCAACATCGAGAAACCCGATATCGTCCACACCCACACGGCAAAGGCGGGTACTCTGGGCCGGATTGCGGCCAAACTGACCGGGGTCCCGATCATTATCCATACCTTTCACGGCCACGTATTTCATAGCTACTTCGGATTCTTCAAATCGAAATTTTTCTTGTGGTTAGAGCGCCTGTTGGCTAAATTCACCAATGTTATTATCACTGTCGGCGAGCAGCAGCGCAGAGAAATTATCCAGTACAAGGTGGCCGAACCGGAAAAAGTTGTCTCCATTTCGCTCGGTCTAGATCTGAAACCATTTGTCAGCACGAAAACCGACCCGAACAAGCTTCGCAGAGAACTCTCTCTGCCCCGGCAGACTCTCCTTGTGGGAATAGTCGCCAGGCTCGTGCCGATCAAAAACCATCTCTGTTTTCTTGAATCCACCCGGCTGATACTTCAAAACTTCGATAATGTACGATTTTTGATTATCGGCGATGGCGAGTTGAGAACTTACCTCGAACAAAAGGCCCGGGACCTTGGTCTGGAATCTCGGGTCATCTTTATGGGTTTTCAGCACGACCTGGTGAAAATCTATACCGGCCTGGACATCGTGATCCTGAGTTCTTTCAACGAGGGGTTGCCCGTGGCCCTGATCGAAGCCATGGCCGCAGGTAAGCCGGTAATCTCAACCAATGTCGGGGGTGTGGGGGATTTAATCCTGGACGGCGACAATGGGTTGCTGGTTCCCTCGAACGATCCGATGGCATTGGCCGAGGCAATTCTCTACCTGCTCAAAAACCCTGAACGCCGCAAAATAATGGGGGACGCCGGCAAGAAAAAGGCTTATCCCCTGTTCGATAAAAACAGGCTGTTAGGCGATATCGACAAGCTTTACCGGAAATTAATAAAAATTGAGGGAATAAACCTGAATTAATCTAAAGCGGCCGGCACGAGGTGATGAAGAAAGGGTACACGAGGCGGCACGAGAAAAACATTATCGAAGATTTTTTCTTCGCCGAATAGATGCCCGCATCCTGCGACAATTCGGTCATCCTCAGACACAATCCGCCTGTACCTTTGGCTTACCTCCAGCCTGTGGCTTAAACCGGCGTCCGATTCTTTTTTGAAATCAACCACAGGAGCATTTTGATGAGATCGTTAATCACCGGTGGAGCTGGATTTATCGGTTCTCATTTGAGCAAAAAACTTCTTGATCTCGGTTATAAGGTGACTATTATCGATGATCTGTCCACCGGAAGAATGGAAAATATCAAGCACCTTACAGCCAACAAAAACTATTCTTTCGCAATCGAAAACATTCTCAACGAAACCGTTATGGACCGTCTGATCAGTGAATGCGACATCATTTTCCATCTGGCGGCCGCGGTTGGAGTGGAACTGATTGTCGAGCGCCCGGTGGAGGTGATCGAGACCAATATTCTGGGAACCGAGATGGTCCTTAAAATCGCTAACCGGTATAAGAAGAAAACTCTGATTACCTCGACCAGCGAAATCTATGGAAAAAGCAACAAGGTTCCGTTCAAGGAGGAAGATGACAGCCTGATGGGACCGACGACCAAGAACCGCTGGTCATATGCCTGCTCCAAGGCGATAGATGAATTCCTGGCCCTGGCGTATTACCAGGAAAAGAAACTGCCGGTGGTGATCGCCCGCCTTTTCAACACCGTGGGACCACGCCAGACCGGCCGTTACGGAATGGTGGTACCCCGTTTCGTGGCTTTCGCTCTTAAAAAAGAGCCGCTCCTGGTTTACGGGGACGGCCACCAGAGCCGCTGCTTCACATATATTGACGATACTGTGGAGTATCTGGTGCGCCTGAGCCGGCTTCCGGAAGCCGAGGGAGAGATATTCAACGTGGGCAATAACAGGGAGATTAAAATTCTCGATCTGGCCGAAAAGATCCGGAAAATGGTGAATAGCCCGTCTGAAATCCGCTTCATTCCCTACGATGAGGCTTTTGCGAAAGGGTTTGAAGACATGCACAGGCGAATACCCGATATTTCCAAGGTCTGCAAGTGCACCGGTTACAAAGCCCAATACGACCTGGAGACAACACTCGAACGGGTGATCGCCTATGTCAAAGAGGTGGGACCCGATAGCTTATTGAGGAGTAAATCCTGATAGCAAGTCTCACCGGAATATACACTCCGGCTTTACCGGTTTTGATGCTGATATAAAGCCCTTTGTGGAATCTATTTAATTTTCAGGCAAATTGCTCATTTCCCGGCCTTACGGGAGAAAGCACTTTGCCCACATGGCAAGGACAATTTAAATGCAGTTTAATCGGGAGTTTCTGGGCGCAGCTCTCTTGATCCTGATTGGATCAAGCCTGCTTTGCTATTTTCTGATTTTATTTTTCAGGCGCCTGGCTCTGGGGGCCGGGATAGTTGACACCCCCCGGGAAGACCGCTTCCACGACCATCAGGTACCGCTGATGGGTGGGAATGCCATTTACTTCGCATTCCTTAGCTTCCTGGTCTTCAAGGGCTTGATCGGTCTGGATGTCGGCCTTGTGCTACTGACCGGGGTAGCCGGTATGCTGTACGGTATCCTTCGCCATCGCAACAGGATCTACCTCATTTTCATCCTCTCTGTGATCTGGTGTTCGCTACTCGGAATACTTGTCGCCGAGGACAGCGAAAACCAGGTTCTGGGGCTGCTTCTCGGAGGAACTATCCTTCTCTTGGTAGGTAATGTTGATGATGCCAGGGGCGGGCTTATCCCCCATGTCAAGTTGGTGGGGCAGATTATCGCTGGCTTTTTCCTGATCTATTTCGGTATCAAGGTGAACTTTTTTATTGATCTCGGAGTTGAATGGGGAATTCCCTACTTAAAACACCTGACCTATCCCTTCACCCTTTTCTGGATAATAGGGATGACCAACGCTTTCAACCTGATCGACAACATGAACGGGCTCTCCTGCGGGGTGGCTGTGATCAGCAGTCTCTTTTTCGGGCTGATCTCATTTGTCAACGGCCAAGTCGAGCTGGGATACATTTTCTTTATCTTTACTGGCGCAGGTTTAGGCTACCTGCCCCATAACTTTCCAAAGGCGAAAATATTCATGGGAGATGCAGGCAGCCTTTTTATCGGCTTTGTGATCGCCGGACTTTCGATTGTGGGAAGCTGGACTACTGCAGAAGGCTGGGTTCCCTACCGTTTCAAAATATCGCTGGCTATTCCAATGCTGGTACTGATCTACCCGATTTTCGACACAGCCCTGGTCACTATTACGCGGATCATTCGCAGACGACCGATCTCACTAGGGGGCAAAGACCACAGTAGCCACCGTCTTGTACACATGGGGCTCGGGCCTGCCGACACCGTCCTTCTGATTTACACCTTCTCCAGTTTCTGTGGTTTCTCCGCGCTTTTTCTGACCATTATTTACTACGAGCAGGCCCTGTTGATGTTGGCATTCCTGGCTTTGTTCATTTTTCTTGTCGGCTTGCGGCTGGGCAGGATCCAGATCGATGATTAATATCTGTAGATTGGAGGTTTATTTACTATATTTGAAGATCGTGTTCTATAATCATTCTCAATTATTTATGCGAAAGGTAAAACCTAAAAATGCAAAATTCAAATCGAAAAGGGAAAGAATTCAAAGACTGGCTGCCTACCAAGGAACAGCTTCAGATAATTCTGGAGAACCTATTCGAACGCCAGCGCTTGATTGAACTGGCCCTTCGCTGCACCACCCGCGATGAGGAACTCGACCTGCGTCAGGCCAGGACCCACGAGTTGATCGAAATCCTGACCTCGGCCTGGAAATCCGGCCCTAAAAGGATCTCCGGCAGCCTTTGGGGGGCGATAGACCAGGAACTGGCAGGCAGGCTGAAAAACTACTTGGGCCTCGGCGAAAACAGGCTTCGTGACATGCTTTCTACACTCCAGTCCGAGGGTTCCTATGACCGAAAAACCTCAGCGAACCTCTTGTGGGTGCTACTGCACGAAAAACACGAAAACCTTCTGTCAGAATTCGAATCTGTGCTCAACCACCGGTTTCGCGACGCAGGCAGCCTGCTGGCGACTAAATCAACATACATGGAAAAATTTAGCGAGGTCGAGGAACAAATCGCCGGGCTGGGCCGAGAGTTGAAGGTCCTGCTGATCGAGCAGACACAGGAGATAGAAGGCCTTAAAGCCCGCCTGGAGGAACTGGAGGCTTCCGCTCATGCAAAACCCGGCAACAACATCCTGCGCCAGCGCCTGAAGGATATTCCGACAGAAAAAGTGCGGGTAGGCGTTTTTGTCGACGTCCAGAACATGTTTTACGCGGCTAAAAAGCTCGACGGGGCGCGCCTTGATTACGAGTCCATACTGGACCGGATTGTCAGCGGCCGCCGGCTGATTAAAGCGGTTGCCTATATCGTGGAATCCTCCGAAATCGATCAGAGTGGTTTTATCAGTGTGCTGGAAAAGAAAGGATACCAGGTACGCCGCAAGGAACTGAAATCTTTTATGGACGGTACCGCCAAGGGGGACTGGGACATGGGAATGGCGATCGATATACTCGAGATGTCAGACTACCTCGATGTGGTGGCCCTGGTTACCGGAGATGGAGATTTCGTCTCGCTTGTTCGCCTGGTGAAAAAGTTAGGGCCCTTTGTAGAGCTTTACGCTTTCGGGCACAACCTGAGCAGCGAACTTAAAGAAACCAGCGATAAATTTTTCGAAATAGGAAGCAACCTGCTTCTGAAAAACTTCCATCACCAGGTCCTGGCTGAGAGTGCGCCAAAGGAAACCGGCCCCAAGCCGGTCGGTGATCCTCTAGCCGAAAAGGCCGAAAAAACGGAAGAACATCAATGAGGACAATCATAATCGGAGCGGGAGATGTCGGGTTTCATCTTGCCGACCGGCTTTCCCAGCAGGGAGAAGAAATTGTGGTGATCGACCTCGACCAGGAGAAAGTCGATAAGGTAGCGGATCACCTCGACGTTCTCGCTCTTCAGGGCAGCGGTGTCGATTACCGCATTCTCAACAAAGCCGGTATCGCGCGCTCGGATACACTGGTCGCGGTCAGTGACAACGATGAGGTAAATATCCTGGCCTGCCAGTTGGCTGACCGCTACGACGTGGCGATGAAAATCGCAAGAGTAGGGGCCAATTATTACTACGACCATTCCCCTTTTGCACCATCCAGCTCACTGGGTATAGATGTGATGGTCAACCCTGAGGAGGCATGCGCGGTTGAGGTGCAGAAGTTACTGAATTTCGCCGCAGCCACGGTCGTGGTCGAGTTCGCCGATGGAGAAGTTATCCTGATGGGTATGCGGGTCGGTGAACGTTTCCTCTATCGCGACATGCCCCTGAAAAGGATCGCGGGTGAATTCGAGCGGCGCAATTTCCTGGTCACAGCGATCAACCGCGGCGAGCAGACTATAATCCCTGGCGGAGAGGATGTAATCCTTGAGGGCGACCTTCTTTACGTGATCGGCAAGAGCGAGGCAATCGACGATATCCTTCGACTGGCCGGATATGAGAACCGGATACTCCAGCGCGTGATGCTCGCCGGGGGAACCAAGGTTTCGGTCAGGCTGGCGCATCTGCTGGAAGCCGGCGGGGCCACCCCGATAATTTTCGAAGCCGACCGCACCCGCTGCGCCGCCCTGGCCGAGGAGCTGGAAGCAAGTCTGGTTCTCAACGGTGACGCAACCGACCTCGACCTTCTCCAGTCCGAGGGAGTAGACGGTGTGGACGGATTCGTGGCACTCACCGAGGACGATGAAAACAACATCATCAGTTCTCTGGTGGCCAAGAACATGGGCGCCACCAAGGTAATTGCCCAGATCAAAAGGCTCGAGTACATAAGCCTGGCCAACCGTATCGGGATCGACGCCACTGTCAGCCCCCATCTTTCCACAGTCAACGCAATCCTGGCCGCCACCCACAGCGAAAGACTGCTGGCGCTGGCTACCCTGCGGGGGCTTAGCGTGCAGATCATGGAAGTCTCGATCAGGGACAACCTGCCGATCGTCAACAAGCCGCTCAAGGATTTGAAATTTCCCCCTGGCTGTATCCTGGGTTCAATCGTCAGGGGAAGCCAGATCTTAATCCCCCATGGCGATGACCATCTTGAACCCGGCGATAAGGTCGTAATTTTCACCCTCGCCAAACAGGCGGGCAAAGTGAGCAAGTTTTTTCTCTAAAGCTTGCCAGAGCCTGCTGAAATTTGTTCCCTGAACTTTCAACGCGACTGGATAAAAATGAAAATCAGGCTGGTTTTCCATGTAGTCGGGCTTCTGCAGGTGTTTGTCGGTTTAACGATGATCCTGCCGATATTCTGCGCCTATTATTACGGCGAGCCGGAGATCACCTCGCTGCTGTGGTCGATGGGGATCACCGTGCTCGGAGGCGCGCTGGTCTGGAGTCTTACCCGCCAGGAAGAGGATATCAGGGTCCGCGAGGGCTTTGCCATTGTTACCCTGGGCTGGGTGGCCACTGCTGCTTTCGGCGCCCTGCCTTTCCTGATCTCAGGCTCGATAGCCAGCCTCACCGACGCCTATTTCGAAACCCTGAGCGGCTTTACTACAACAGGCGCCTCCATCCTGACCGATATCGAAAGCATGCCCCGCTCGATTCTTCTCTGGCGCAGCCAGACCCAGTGGTTCGGCGGCATGGGAATAATCGTGCTCTCCATCGCGATCCTCCCCTTCCTGGGCGTGGGCGGCATGCAGCTTTTCAAGGCCGAGGTGCCGGGCCCCACCCCAGACAGGCTCGCTCCGCGCATCTCGCAGACCGCCGGCCTTCTCTGGGGGGTCTATTTGCTGCTCACCGTGAGCGAAATATTCCTCCTGAGGTTCGGCGGGATGGACCTTTTCGACGCAACGAACCATGGTTTCACCACCATGGCCACTGGAGGGTTCTCCACGCACAACCTCTCCGTGGGACATTACAACAGCGCGTATATCCAGTACGTGGTGATATTTTTCATGTTCATGGCCGGGGTGAACTTTTCCCTGCATTACCGCTGCCTCACCGGTCTGCGCCCTGGAGTGTACGGTAAAGACAAGGAATGGGTATTTTACATATTCATCCTTAGCGGGGCCACGGCGCTGATTTTTCTTTATAACGGCACCTCCGGAGCGGGATTTGCCGAAAAAAATTTCCGTGAAAGCCTCTTCCAGGTGGTCGCAATCACCACTACCACGGGATATTCAACAGCCAATTTCGACGCCTGGGCCCCGTTGAGCCGCGTTATGCTTCTGGCACTGATGTTCGTCGGGGGATGTGCCGGCTCCACCGGGGGCGGGATGAAAGTAATCCGCCTGCTGCTGATCCTCAAACACGGCAAGACGGAAATAAAGAAGCTGCTTCACCCCAAGGCCGTGTTCCTGGTCAAGGTGAGCAAGATCAGGGTCAGGCCTGAGATAATGCTTAACGTGCTGGGGTTCTTTACACTCTATATCGCCCTTTTTGTATTCTGCTCATTTCTCATGGCCGCATTGGGACTGGATATGATCAGCGCCACAAGCAGCGTGGCCGCAACTCTGGGCAATATCGGTCCCGGCCTGGCACAGGTTGGGCCGACGCTCAATTACAGCCAGGTTCCTCTGCTGGGTAAATGGGTGCTCTGCATGTGCATGCTTCTGGGAAGGCTGGAAATCTTTACAGTGATTATCCTTTTCATGCCCGAGGTGTGGAAAAAGTTTTAATCTAATTGGTAGAATTACATTGCGATTGAAACCGGTTTCTGCTTTATCTATTTAGCCATGACAAGGTAAAAGGATAAAATTTTTTTCAGAAGAGATTCTCTCAGGTGGAAATGCAGAACTGATCTACACCTCTACTCAGAGCATTCATGAAAGTCGACCTGCACATACACAGCACTTATTCGGATGGCAGCCTGCCTCCGGCCGAGATTATCTCCCTGACCACAGGAAAAGGACTGTCGATCGTTGGCATAACAGACCACGACACCGGCAACCACTTTCCGGAGAGTATCAAGGAAGGGGAAAAGAGCGGCATGAGAGTTATTCCCGGCGTGGAGTTCAGTACCGGTTTCAAGGATTTGGAAATACACATTATCGGCTATGCCCTCGACTACCGCAACAGGGACCTCCTCGTCCACCTTCGCCGGGTGCGCAGCCGAAGGCTTGAAAGAGCTCGTGAGATCCTGGCCCGGCTGGCGAGCAAGAACATACATATCCCTGCCTCTGCACCCGAACTAGCACCCGAGAACGCGACTATTGGCAGAGTGCTTATCGCCCGGCTCCTTTTCAACCACGGGTACGTGCGGACAATCGAGGAGGCTTTCGACAGGTATCTCGGCAGCAACGGCACCGCTTTCGTGCCGTACGAACTCACAGATGCACACGAGGTGGTCGGGCTGATCAAAAAAAGCGGAGGAGTCAGTGTTTTCGCCCATCCCTCGCGCGCCGAACTGGAAACGGCCTTCGACGTGCTCTGCGAGGCAGGACTGGAGGGTATCGAGGCCTGGCGTCCAGCGATCTCCCGGGGACTTGTCAATGCGATTGAGAAAAAGGCCTCTCAGCACAAGCTCGTTCTTACCGGGGGCTCGGACTGGCATCATGACGGCGGCCGGCGCAACCTTGGTGAATTCTACGTGGAAAAATCCCGTATTGCCGACTTTCTAAACCTGGTCGAAGAAAAATCGCGTTCCAGGCAGGAAATTCGCTGACCCCCCATTTTCGCACTTCCGGCATGGAAATTTTTCCTCGGTCTTATATTATGTTTTACTTTGGCTCACGGTTAACTTACTTTATCTCTTAATTTTCAATTATTTTTCATTATTTCCCTGCTTTTATGATCCCGCTTATTGGGCATGAATACGAACAATATCAGACACACCGCCCCCAAAGATGCC
>JAUVUV010000480.1 GCA_030604975.1 Candidatus Glassiibacteriota bacterium
AAAGGATCTGCCGTTTTTTATCACTTCATTTATTCTTCCGACCCAATCGTTAATCGTGTAAATTGGTATGGGATTGAAAGAAAAACTTCTTGTTTACAGGCGAAAAAAGTGGTAATAGTCAGGCACAGATCACTATAGGGGAAGAGAATGTCTTAGAAATAGCTTCCTCCGGGCCTGTGCTCATTCCGATGTAGCCGCCCGCCAAAAGGAGAAGAAAGGAAATGGAGAATCTCCCCCTGCTTGCCTGCTTGATAGGACTGATCTCAGCCATCTCCCTGCCGATAGGTTCCGTGATCGGCCTGGCAATCAGACCGAATGCCAAGGTTACCAGCGCCTTGATGGCTTTCGGCGGGGGAGCGCTTCTTTTCGCACTGACCATCGAGATTGTGGCCCATTCTTTCGAGCAGGTAGGGTTCGCCCCCCTGGCATTAGGGTGCGTGATCGGGGGCCTGCTTTATGAGCTGCTGAACCACGGACTGAACTCGATGGGCGCATTTTTCCGCAAAACAGCGACTGTGCTGCGTCATACGGCCAAGTGGCGGAAAAGGCGCGCCGAATCTATTCTCAGACGGCTTTTCGGTGTTTCCATACTTCAGTCAATCGACCCGGAAGAAATCGCCAAGCTGGTGCCACATGTGGATGAAGTGGAGCTGGATGAAGGCTCGATCATTTTCAGAGAGGGAACCAGAGCCGACGCGTTTTACCTGATCGAATCCGGAGCGATAGAAATCATCCTCCAGAAAAAAACCATCGCCAGGCTGGGGCCGGGAGAGGTTTTCGGTGAAATCGGCCTGCTGGCCGACCATCCTCGCACTGCCACGGCTGCGGCCCGGGAAAAAAGCGTTATCTACCGTATTTCGCGGGAAGATTTTAAAACTCTGGTTTCTTCTCAGCCAAAATTGAAAAAAACTCTTGAAGCCCTGATGGATGAAAGAAGCAGGGACCTGTTAAAAATGTCGTTTGTTTCGAAAGATAAGGTAAAAGAATGGAGAAAAAAGGCCACCGATTACCTCAAAAGCCAAGACCTCACCCCCAGCTCTCTGGAAATCAACAAGGCTGTTGAAAAACATGGGCCGGCCACCCTGGGTATCTGGCTTGGCATTCTGCTGGACGGCATTCCTGAATCCCTGGTGATAGGCATTTTGGTCACAATCGACCGGGGGCTTCCCTGGGCTCTGGTTGCCGGTGTTTTCCTCTCGAATCTGCCCGAGGCCATGTCCAGTTCGGTGGTCATGCGAAGCCAGAACTACTCGAAAGCCAAAATCATTCTGATGTGGACTTCGATTACCGTGATGACCGCAATCGGCGCAATTATAGGGAACATATTTTTCCAGAGCCAATCGCACTATCTCATCGGTGTAATCAGGGGGACGGCCGCTGGTGCCATGCTGACCATGATCGCCGAAACGATGCTGCCGGAGGCCTACGAGCAGGGCGGGGCGATTGTGGGCCTGGCTACCCTGGCCGGTTTCCTTGCCGCCCTGTATGTCAAATCCATCGCCTCTTGATCGGCCGGTACATGCTCAATTCAAGCCCAGGACAATTTTAGTGCAGTAATATCCGGGAGGAATAATAATGCTACAAACTATCCGCTCAATAGCGAAAGTGATCGACCATTCTTTGCTTCATCCTACCCTTACAGATGAAGAGCTCAGGGAAGGCTGCAGGTTTGCAAAAAGAGTCGTTGTGGCGGCTGTTAGCATCAAGCCCTATGCGGTTCCTATGGCAAAGGAAATTCTGAAGGGTTCAGACGTTGCAGTGGGATCGGTAGTCGGTTTTCCTCACGGTAACAGCCGGATCGAGATCAAGGTCAGAGAAGCGGAAACTGCCTGTGCGGACGGAGCAACCGAACTGGATGCCGTGGTGAATACAGGCAAGGTTTTAAGCCGGGACTGGGATTACATATCAGAGGAAATCAGGAGGTTAAACGAGGCCGCTGTTGAAAATCACGCGATCTTAAAAGTGATTTTCGAAAACGACTACCTGAACGAGGACGCCCTGAGGATCAAGCTTTGTCAAATCTGTAACCAGCATGCAGTCGCCTTTGTAAAGACCTCCACAGGATACGGTTTCGTCAAGCAAAAAGGTGGACTTTATGCTTACAAGGGAGCCACGGATCACGACTTGAAATTGATGCGCGCTGAATGCGTGCCCAGTGTGCAGGTAAAGGCTGCGGGTGGGGTTCGCACATTGGATGATGTATTGAGAGTGCTGAATCTCGGCGTGACAAGAATAGGAGTCAGCGCCACAGCAGCCATACTCGAGGAAGCCAGGCGTCGGGGTTTCAAGTAAGCTTTAATATCATCCTTAATGAATATTAAGTAAAAGACGGCTATCCCGTTTGGGACAGCCGTCTTTTTAATCCCGGATTATTCATGAAACCAGACCATGACAGGGCTAATCACTTATTTTCAGTTTGTTATCAGCCACCGAGGGAGGGGGCGGCGGCTGGGCGACCCAAGTCGCACAGACCGTTGTGCTTGCACAACGGCGCGCATTTCATGCGCCCGCCGCCCCCCAAGCCCCGGGGAAACATAACATCTTACTAATTTAT
>JAUVUV010000461.1 GCA_030604975.1 Candidatus Glassiibacteriota bacterium
ACATAGTTATCCGAGTTGGGGTGCACCGGGAAACCCTCCACCGGCTGGTTCCACGGGTTGTCAGCCGGAAAGATCCGGCAGCCTGCGATAACAGGGGGACTGGGATTGGGAATGTTCACGAACCATGAGCCGGTGGTATCACTGCCTGCCACCACGGCAAACTCCCCGCCGATAAACTCCTCCGGCAGGACAAGTTTCACTTTCTCCGGACCGGCCTCAAGAAATACGATTTGCTCAGCATTCAGCAAAACTTCGATCTCGGCCCCGGGGGTAACATTCTCCAGAAAAATCTCCAGAGTGTCTCCGGGCGAGGCGTGCGCCGGGCTGACAGAAGAGATATCCGGCGGGCCCCAGACAATCAAATCCGGCTCATCGATCCCGGCCAGCACTCGCAAAAGCGCCAGCAGGTCAAAAATATTCACCCGGCCGTCCTCGGATTTATCCACATTGGCGATTATCCTTTGTCTGTCCGATTCAAATTCTCCAGAGGAGAGAATTTTCAACAGCGCCAGCAGGTCAAAGATGTTGACCTGGCCGTCCTCCTGGATATCCCCCCGGTAGGTTGAGCTTTCCCCGAGCGGAGTCTGCGAAAAAGCTACACCTGCCGGAGAGAAAAAAATCAACTGGGCGGCAAGTGTCAAAATTACCGTGTTACGCATGATCAGACCTCATGAAAAAACAGATTGGAATTTTTATTCTATTTCCAAGCTACGGGCAAATCAGGGCTCGTGGCCAGAATCACTTTTGCTCGGGAACCCGGGTATTCAATTTTTCGAGCAACCAGGCCCGTAGAGGACTTTGCCAGGCTTGGCCCCGGTGTGTTGACCTTCATCGAGCACCACTGTACCATTTACCAGCACGTATTCCACCCCGACCGGGAACTGGTGCGGGTCGCTGAAAGTGGCCCGGTCAATAATGCTTTCAGGGTCGAACAGGAAAAGATCGGCTGCCATGCCCTCCCGGATAAGCCCCCGGTTCTGCAAACCTATCTTTTCAGCGTTCATCCAGGTCATCTTGCGGATTGCGCTCTCAAGTGAGAGGGCTTTTTCCTCGCGCACGTACTTGCCGAGGATCCTCGGGAAAGCCCCGTACCATCTCGGGTGGGGCTTACCCTCTCCCAGCACGCCCTCCGGTTTGACCGCGGTGCCGTCCGAGCCGAAAGAAACCAGCGGCGAGGCCATTGCCGTTGCCACATCCTCCTCGGTCATCAGGAAATAGATTGTCGGCACGGAGCCGTTTTCTTCCAGCAGAAGGTCGTAGAGCACGTCCGTGGGCTCTTTCCCCGGATATTCGGCAATCACTCTGTCCATGGTCATCCCGACCAGGTGGCGGTTTTTCTCCGCCCTGGTTGAGACTATCAGCATGCTTTCCCAGCCTGCGCTTGAGGTGTAGTGGTTGTACCAGTTGGGCAGCCCACCGGCATAGAGGATCTTCCGGAACTTTTCCCGCCAGGACACGTTGCGCAGGCGCTCGAGCATCTTTTCCCTGCCGCCTTCCCAGCCCTCCGGTGGAATCAGGGCGGAGAGGTTGTTCTGCCCGGCAATATAGGGATACATGTTGGCAGTCGCCGTGATTCCTTGTGCACGGGCCTGTTCGAACCGCTCAAGCACCTTGTCCATCTGGCCCCAGAGCTTGCGCTCGGCGATCTTGAGATGAAGCACGTCCACCGGTATGCCGGCCTTTCCAGCAATAAGGAAGGCCTCGTCCAGAGATTCGAATATCAGGCTGCCTTCATCACGGATATGGGTCGAGTAGATACCTCCATGGCGTGCGGCGGCTTTTGCCATGGCAATCAGTTCCCCGGTGCCCAGCGGGCTGCCCAGAAGTGCGGTGGCGACCCCGAGCGCACCCTCGCGCATCGCCTGCTCCACCAGAGCGGCCATCTGTTCTATTTCGGTCTCTGTTGCCTTGCGGTTTGTCTCTCCCATCACGTACCGCCGCACTGTCATCGAACCCACATAACTGCCTGCATTGACCGAGATTCCACTGGCTTGCAGCCGCTCCAGATACTCTCCGAGTGTCCTCCAGTTGATTTTCACACCGTAGATGGCGCTTTCCTGGCGCGGTTCCCCCTTACTATCCAGGGGCAAAGGGCCGGCAGAGGTCGCCTCCCCGAGGATTTCGGTGGTCACTCCCTGCCTGATCTTGCTCTCTGCGTTGCCGTCGACAAGCAGGCTGTAATCCGAGTGGGTGTGGATATCGATAATTCCCGGGGCCACCACCAGGCCCGAGGCGTCGATCACCCTGTTCGCCGAGGCCTTGCTGAGATCGCCCACAGCCGCGATAGTTCCGTCTCTGATCCCGAGATCGGCCCGGAGGCCAGGCGCTCCTGAGCCATCCACCACCAGGCCTCCGGTGATCAGGATGTCGAAATCATTATTTCCCTGCTCCGCCGGGCCGCATCCGGCAAGCAGCAACACTGCCAGGCTGGTCAGGATACACTTTCTGGCTGAAATCATTGCTTTTCTCTCCCTAAGGGGTGCGGGATAACGCTTTAGCGCCGGCTTAATTCCCGCCGGTTCGTGAGATTTTCATTCCGGATGCGGGATCCACAGCCACGGCCTCGATTTCCACCGAAATACCGAGCGGCAGGGCAGCTACCCCCACCGTGCTGCGCGCAGGCCTGACCTGTCCGAAGACCTGGGCGTAAACCTCGTTCATCGGCTTGAAATTGCCGATATCGGT
>JAUVUV010000257.1 GCA_030604975.1 Candidatus Glassiibacteriota bacterium
CTTCTGGAACATGTTGATATTATTGAAATTCTGAAACTCAAATTCGATAAGCTTAAATTACTTAAACCAGACCCATATCAAATGGCTTTAGCTCTTAAAATTTAACCGGACAGTACTGAGCAAAAGAAGCAAAACCATTTCTTTTATAACTAAAAGAAACAAAAGTTAATTCTGGCACCTGGGAGCTTTTACACCGCTCCACCGAGGTCGCCTGATTCGGCTTGCCCGGCTCAAGCCGAATCAATGGCATGCCGGCCAGCCTGGCTTCGCTCTGCCTGGGATGGAAATTACTTGTCTTCTACACGCTCGGAGTGGAGTCTCTCGAACATGCGGCCCTGATGAGGCGGCCTGCGGCCGCGGAGAGAAACCGAGCATCTCAAAAAAGATAAACATATTCCTTTCATCAATCCATTTTGAATTATCTCTATGCAACTTCCTTAAATAATACCAACTCTTAATTCATACACCATTTATACCGGACACTATTGACTATGAATGAATATTTTCTGGATATTAGGAAAAATTTTGCCTGGCTTGATTGGTAAAAAATTCCAGATGATTACTTAACCATCTCCCGAGCCGCCTTTTACACCCAGATACTTTCTTTTCCTGATCATTCTCAACACCCAGTATACAGCCAGGGCGGCCAGAAAATGTTTCGCTGAATGGCCGCTCACCAAATATCCAAGAGAAAATATGTGGTGATCCAGAACCTCGCTTGCTATTGCTAACGCGTAAAAAATGAATACGCCGGCCATATCCCATGCCCTTGTATATTTCGAAGGGAAATGAAACAGGATTAATGGAATCAGCAACAGGGGATAGAATTGAACGAGGATATAAAAGCGCAAGTCACCTCGGCCGACTTTCTCACTCAAATCCCAGTAGACTGTACTGCCGATTCCCAGTATCAAAAGCGGCAGGAACAGGGCCAGGCCGGTTCTCAAACTGATTCGTTCAGCAATGATTGCAGAGAGGAAAGACATGAAGGCAATTGTCATCGGAAGGCGATCCCAGAACAGCCGGTTGTTATCCGGTGCGAGGTGATAGTAAGCCGACCCAAATCCGATGAGAAAAACGCCGATAAAGAATCCCAGATAAGGCAAATATATCCGTCTGCTTTCCGGCAAGTTGTCGATATTTGAAAAAATCCGCCGAACCGAAAACCACAAACCGAACCCGCCCACCAGAACAAACGGGACATTGGAAAAGATATTGAAGAAGTTGGGAATCCCCAAAAACAAGCGCTGATCGGCAAATTGGTGGTATTTCGTATCTTGAGGGATCGTTGGAAAAAGGAAAGTGCTCAGGATGACAGCAAAGCTAAGCCCCGCGATAAATAACAGTCGAAGGCGATAATTCTTTCTCATAAGCTTATCAACTCCAGGCCATTAAGATATCTCCCGTTCTGTTTCTCCATAAGGCAGGTATTCTTTTCCACATTAGAAGCGAGTTGAAATTTCATCGATTTCCTTTTGTAGAAAAACAAAACAATGTCCGGGTTGAATTGAAACTGTTTAAGAAACGATCACTTGTGTAAGGGCCCGGCGCGCCGTGCCCCTACGGCGTCCAGAGTTAAAGACTTACTTGTCGATTTATCAACACGCCTTTAAAGAGCTTTTGAGCTGAGCAAAGCAATTAAACCGAGATTCCCCAATTAAAAAGAAGATAAAAGCGAGATCTGCATTCTGTTAATTTCTGATTTGGATGTTACCAATGTTTTCATCTTGAAACAAGCAGTTTTTCACTATATCCCAATCCATTTCTAATTAAAATGGCATTTCTTCCCTGAATTGAGGAGAACTAAGGTAAGGAGAAATACACTGAATAAGGTGTTTCTTGAAAGCAAAGATTGACATATACAAAAACAGAGCCCATTTTAGTAATCAGAGTTCGATTTTATTGGACAGTCCGCCCGAATCTCTCACGATAAAAGCCGCAAAAGAGACAATAAGATCGGGCCTCGATTTTACGTTTTGCCTGTTCTTTATGAGATCTGCTAACTGAAACTTTATCCTATTGACAATCAAGCACTCAAGCTGATGGCCGAACAGAATAAAGCCAACATGTTTGAACCTGGCCAGACAATTCTTCGGGAAAACGATCCCGGTGACAGCGCATATATTATACTTTCCGGCCAGGTGGAGGTTTCAAAGATTATCGAAGGCCAGAGGGTGGTGCTGGACAGGCTGGGGCCGGGCAGCATTTTCGGCGACATGTCACTTATAGACGGAAGGCCGAGATCAGCCACGGTAACAGCGATTGAGTCTACCCGATTGAGCATTATCAATAGTAGTCGCTTCCAGGCCATACTTAACCTGATCCCCAAGGAAGTCAGGCCGCTTTTCGGCTCCTTGAGTGAAAGGCTTAGGCATACGAGCCGGATGGTCAGCGTTCTGGGCCAGCGCGAACGGCTGCTTTACAGTACCTGTGTGCTGTTGCACACCTTTTCCGTACTCAAGGGTATTCCCCGCGGCCGGGGAGTTGCCCTGCCGAAACAGGATATAGTGCTGGAGGCTATCCGTGTTCTGGCTATTGTACACGAGAAAATCGAGGAGGTAATCAACTCCCTGGCCGAGACCGACCTTGCAAGGCTGGAAGGTGGAAAAGGTCCGGAGGATGAACTTTTCGTGATCACCGACAGCGACCAATTCGGCGCATTTATCGATTTCCTCTCCGAGAAGCTAAGCCATATTTCGGGTTTCCCGCTGCCAAGTCGCAAGTACTCGGGGCTTCCCGATAAGGCACAGGAGGTTCTTTTCTTTCTTAAAAATGTGGCCGAAAACCTGCCCAGGGATGAGAGCGGTCGCAGCCATTACGATTTCGACCGCTATGTTAAAGAGAGCGTGGCAGGCCTGGGGTGTGGAGTGAAAGATGCGATATTGAACATGCAAAACCTGGCAACCTCAGGTCACATAAAGCTGATTAAATTCAGCGATCTGGTGCAGAACAAGGCGATCGTCTATAATGTCAAGGATATTTCTCAAGCCCAGATGACACTGCTTCTGGCCGACGATTTTGGAAAAATCTACAGAAAACTGATTAAATGATACCCCCCCTTTCTCTCCTGCTGATTGCTGCCTGCCGATTCACTTCGCTTCAGCTTCTTCGCCTGTACAGTTTTTGCCTTTGGTCGAAAGACCAGCCAGCTCCGAGTTCGCGGTCAAGCTTTTTAACGGGCAGTTTCGAGCAATCCAGAAGCCTGCCGCATTCATCCAGGCTCCTCAGTCCGCTGAAAGAATCGACAGTCTGAAGGTTGAGGTGGCCAGCAAGGGCAGCGGCTTTGAGGCAACGCTCAATCGGCCATCCTGCCAGCAGACCCCCTAAAAACGCGGCAATACTGACATCTCCGGCCCCGGTAGCACTGGCGATTCTGTTTACTTCAAATGCCGGGCACCAGAGTTCCCGGTCGGCCCAGGAATCCGGCTCGACCGGAGAGCCGCGCCCGAACCGGGCCAGTCTTTGGGCTTTTCCTGTCCGAAGATAGATTCCCTGGTGGCCGGCTTTGAGCATGCAGACACCACAGCCGAAATCTAAAAGTTCCCCACCTATCCGGCGGAAAAGATCACTTTCGATATGCTCGATCAGATCACCTCTGGTCTTTTCGCGCAAGGAGCGGTAACGCTCTGGATACATACATAGAAAACTTTCCTCGATGCTCGGCAAAAGAAGATCCACATATGGCAGCAGCTTGCGGAAAATCACTCGCCAGTCAATACGGGACTCCTCGCTGCGCGGGTCGGCCAGTGCAAGGTCCAGGCTGGTAGTTACCCCTAATTCTTTGACCCTACGGAAAATCTCCACCAACTCTGCGCCGTCGTTCCGGTAAAGGGCTTGCATTACTGTGGGGTAGCCGAGATGAAAGAGTCTCGAAGCGGCTACAATTTCGTAATTGATATGCTCTGAGGAGAATAGGTTGTTAGCTCCGGGATCGTGAAAGAACAGGCGGTCGATGCCGGGCGGGGAGATAACTATCGAATAGCTGGTGCTGGCCTGGTCTGTTTGCGCTATGCCGTCGCTCAGACCGTGACGAGCCAGGCTCGAGGTGACGACCAGGCCGAAATCGTCCCGGCCGACCAGGGCCATGAAAACCACGCGCAGGCCCAGGATTTTAAGGCCGATCCCCGTGTTACTTACAGAGCCACCAGTACTGACCTGGGCAGGCCCCACTTTGACCAGGGTGCCGGGCTTGAGGATTTCTTCAATCCCCGTGCTGCCACCGTCCTTAAATGCAGGTGTTATATCCAGGCAGAGGTGGCCTGCGCAGGTTACGTCATATGCAGTATTTTGAAAGCTATCTTTTGGCATCTTCGATAATTTGGCCGGTAATATATTTTATACTTAGCGTAAGTACTGCCCGGTTAACTAATATGCAGAAAGAAAAAGATTATTTTTTAATGTTACTTTTGTAACCAA
>JAUVUV010000524.1 GCA_030604975.1 Candidatus Glassiibacteriota bacterium
GGAATGGCAGACCCGCAACTGGTATTATTTAGACTGGATCTGTGGCGATCACATTGTCGAACAGCATGTCCATAACCTGGACGTGATCAACTGGGCCATGGGCACTCATCCGATAAAGGCGCTCGGTGTGGGCGGGCGCCAGGTGCGCACGGCTCCGGTTTACGGCAATATCTGGGACCATTTCGCTATCGACTTCGAATACGAAAAAGACGTGCGCATGCTGAGCATGTGCCGTCACTGGGAAAACTGCGACCGGCTGATCGGTGAATTTTTCGCCGGCAGCGCAGGCACTTGCGAGATTGTGGGCGGAAGATACATTATTCGCGGAGAAAAATCCTGGCGCTACAGGGGTGAGAAAGTCAATCCCTATGTTCAGGAACATACCGACCTGATAGGCAGCATCCGCAGCGGCAAGCCGCTTAACGAGTCCCGGAATGTAGCCGAGGCCACGATGACCGCGATCATGGGCCGTCAGTCGGCATATACCGGTAAAGAGGTTACCTGGGATGAAATAATGGCTTCGGAGCTGGACTACTCCCCGCCGAAATACGAGTTCGGCCCGCTGCCGGTGCGCCCGGTACCGATGCCTGGGCAGACAAGCTGAGAAGCGAATAGTCTGCACACGAGCAGATTATCTGGATCTGTTTCACAAAAACCAGGTTTGCTCTAGATATCCACTCCAAAGGAGAATGGGCAATGAGTAAAAAAATGAACCAGGGTAAACAGACTCGCAGAACATTTATCAAGTCCGGTTCTATTACTGCCGCAGCCGCGTTGGCAGGATTTTCCGTACTGCGCAACGCCTATGGCCAGAACACGGATCCGATCCGTGTGGGCCTGGTCGGCTGCGGGGGCAGGGGCACCGGGGCTGCAGAGGATTGTCTTACCTCAGCGCCAAATGTAAAGCTCGTTGCCCTGGCCGATCTTTTCGAGGACCAGGCCGAAAAATGCCTCAAGACCCTGAAAGACCCGGACAGGGAGAAAGGGCCTCTGGCCGGGGTAGAGGTAGAGAAAGATCGCATATTTATCGGTTTCGACGCCTATCAGAAAATTATGGAAACAGATATCGACCTGGTTCTCCTGGCCACTCCGCCGGGATTCAGGCCGGAGCACGTTGCCGCTGCAGTAGCTGCCGGCAAGCACGTTTTTGCTGAAAAACCGATGGGAGTCGATCCCGTAGGAGTGCGCAAGCTCATGGAGGCAGGGAAGCTCTCTGTCCAGAAAGGCCTGGCCTTTGTCGCCGGGACCCAGCGCCGCCACGACCCGGCCTATGTCGAGTTGATCAGACAGGTGCACGACGGGCAGATCGGTGAAATTTTAGCCGCACGCTGTTTCTGGTGCCAGCATTATCTCTGGAAAAAAGACCGCCAGCCGGGCTGGTCGGATATGGAGTGGCAAATCCGCAACTGGAACTATTTTGTCTGGATCTCCGGTGACCATATAGTCGAGCAGCACCTCCATAACCTCGATGTAATCAACTGGGCAATGGGAGCCCACCCGGTGAAAGCTCTCGGAGTAGGCGGCCGCCAGGTGCGCACCGATCAGGTTTACGGCAACGTTTACGACCATTTCGCTGTGGATTTCGAGTACGAAAACGGAGTTCACCTGGTCAGCATGTGCCGCCAGCAGGAGAATACAGATATCCGGATCGGCGAGTTTCTGGTCGGTACCAGGGGAACCACAGAGTCTCACTGGGACAGGGCGATTATCAGGGCGGACAGAAGCTGGAAATACCGCGGAGAGAAAATAAATCCATATGTAAAGGAACACACCGACCTGATCAATAGTATACGAAACGGGAATCCAATCAACGAAGCCCAGAGCGTGGCCGAGTCAACGATGACTGCGATAATGGGTCGAACGGCAGCCTATACGGGAAAAGAAGTCACCTGGGATGAAATGATGGCCTCGGA
>JAUVUV010000529.1 GCA_030604975.1 Candidatus Glassiibacteriota bacterium
ACCTTCTTCCATTCGCATAGCTGCTTGATAACATCTCGTACCGATTTCCCAATCTTGCCCTTCAAAACTCTGAATCGGTACTTCGGACACCAGACTATATGGTATTTACATTCCCAAACCGCGTGTGATAATCTCTTGAAATCTTTCATGGAATACCTCCTTTTGATGTTTAGGGCCACCACCCTACATCTTAGCGAGGTATTCTTTCTCTTCAAACATAAATCTCTCACTTACCCGCATAGCAAAGCTGGGACCATCAGCTATGCTGATGGTTTAAGACATTTAATTAAACCTGCGGAAACGGATAAAAACAAAGACCGGATGAACGCTGTTTTAGTTCTTCCGGTCTTAAATACAATGGCGGAGAGGGAGGGATTCGAACCCTCGGTAGAGTTACCCCTACAACACCTTAGCAGGGTGCCGCCTTCAACCAGCTCGGCCACCTCTCCACAAGGATTCCTTCCGGTTTAGCGGCTCCAAATTAAACCCGGGCACCGTAACTGTCAAGCTTTTTAGCCCGGAGCGCGGATGGGTCCAATCACGAACTGAAAGCGGAACACCTGTGATATCCGCTCTTTCCCTGTTTTCACCGGAGTTCCTATTTTGTTTCCTCGTCCTCCTGGTTCTGGGTAAACTTTATTATCTCCTGAGCCTGCTTGTATTCAGCGATGTAATTGACAATATCACCAAGCATCTGCCAGGCGGTCCAGGTTTCATCAGGGACCAGAATCTGGAAACGATCTTCAATCTCAAGCAGCGCAGTGGTCAGTTCCAATGAATCCATCTCCAGTTCTTCGAGCCGTGTGTCTATACTGAGGTTACTCACATGGCATCCATTGGCTTCAAGAATTATCTTAAGCTCTTTGAAAAATTCCTCGAGAGACACCTTTCAGACTCCGTTTTTAGGTGAGAGAGTTTTCAGGCTTCGCTTTCCAGTTCGACTACACTTCCGCCGGCGGCACGGCTGGCAACCGCGGCCTCGATTATTTTGACCACCTCGAGGGCCTCGTGGTAGGGGACTACAGGTACGCCGGTTTCAAATGAGTCCAGCACCGCCGCCACCATTGGCTTGAAACTGTGTGAAGTGAGAAAAGAGACAACTTCCTGGCCACTGGCGGCATTAACGGTTACGGAATAGGTGTGCCCTTCCCAGGAATGGATCACTCCGCAGGCGCCGTCAGCGAATTCCAGCAATATCAGGTGCCGTCTCTGGCTGGTGCCTATATTCCGCAGGCGAGCTACCTTGCTGCCGGATAAGAGCTCCATCAGCAACTCGATCCCGTGCACCGCGTAACGTGCCAGATCCTGGTAACAGAGGCAGCAGACTGTAACTATCTCGCAAGGCCCGAGCGAGTCTGCGATCTTCTTTTTCAACCCGGACATCTGCGGCGTAAACCGCAGGCTGCTGCAGGTTGAAAGGGTTGCGCCGTTGGTCTCGGCAGCCTCAATCATGGCCCGGGCATCGGCAGTACTCTCAGCCAGCGGTTTATCCACAAACACGCTTTTTCCCTGTTCCAGAAAAACCAAAGCCTGCTCCCGGTGATATTCGCCCCACATGTCACAGACAAAAGCTGCATCCGTCTCGGTAGCCGCCTCGTTGAGGCTGTCGGTCACTTTATCCACTCTCACCGCTTCGGCAACTACCTCGGCAAAAGCGCGGTCGCGGGCCCAGGCCCTTGTAAATCGCCACTTATCGCCGAAATATCCCGCCCAGTCGTGCCTGGGGAACAGTTCGTGAGTCCACTGCGGGGAATTGCGCTCGAAAGCCTCT
>JAUVUV010000214.1 GCA_030604975.1 Candidatus Glassiibacteriota bacterium
GCATCACGCGCGCCGCTGCCCGGCAATCTCCAACGGCCCGGCAGATGTGCGCAACAACGTTGTCTATAATTTCCGCGACGGATTCCTTCACGACAACGAGCCCAATGACAAGGGCTACAATATTATCGGCAACTACTACAAGCGCGGCCCGAACAGTATAATTTTCCCGTTTAATTTCTGGGAGAATACATCATACTACCTGCGCGATAACTATATCGAAGGCCGCTATAACGACTACCCCGGGATTATCCAGGATCCCTGGGCTGAGGCGGATAAGGTTCCCGGCCTCAGGGCCTACGCAGACAAAGGCAGGAAAGCCGACACTGAAACCCCTGTCCCGGTGGTAACCACCCACTTGCCACAGGAAGCCTACGAGCTTGTGCTCGAACAGGCCGGCTGTTTTCCGCGGGATACAGTGAGCCGCCGCACGATCAATGAGGTCAGGACCGGAACCGGCTCCTGGGGCCGCCACGATCCTGGCGACCTGATGGCAGGCCTCACCTCAGGTAAACCCCCGCTGGATTCAGATAATGACGGTATTCCGGATGCCTGGGAGCGGGCCAACGGGCTGAACCCGGCTGACAGCACCGACCACAGCACAGTGATGAGTTCAGGTTACACCGCAATCGAGGAGTACTGCAATATCCTGGCTGAGGGGCTTATCGAACACCGCGGCAACCTTCCCCCGAAAGGCGATCTGGACAGCAACGGCAAAACCAACATTTTCGATCTGCTCGGTATATTAAAAGCTCTGTCGAGAGGTGAAACCAGCTGGGAGGCGGATTTGAACTATGACGGAAAGGTGAACATTTTCGATCTGCTGGAAATGTTGAGAGCTTTGAAATCGGGGGGCTAGTTTTGCAGCTCCGGCAGCTTTTCGAGCAATATATTAAGTGTTTTAGCTGTTTGTTAAGAAAATTGGAGATAAGCTCTTTTTTGTTTTATACCGGCAAAATAATATATGTTGCCTTTTACTTCATAGTGGGAGCAATGGAAAATGAACAGAAACAGCGTTCTGGTTTTGGTCTTCTTTTTGTTTTTCCGGGCGGAATTGACTGCCCAGGCGCCTGCCGACTCGCTGCCAGCTTTTCCGGGGGCTCAAGGGTTCGGCAGTTTTACTACCGGCGGGAGAGGCGGCCGGGTGATCAAGGTCACTAACCTGAACACGAGCGGCCCTGGGAGCTTTCAGGCAGCCTGCAGCGCCCAAGGGCCCAGAATCGTGGTTTTCGACACAAGCGGAGTGATCCCCGGACCAGTGAATATCGAACACGGCAGGATCACGATCATGGGCCAGACAGCGCATGGCGCAGGGATCACGGTCAAAGGCAAGTTCAGTACAAGCAGCGGCCAGGGTTACCTGGAGGATATCGTGGTGCGTTTCATCCGGGTAAGGCACGATCCATCTACAGATGGCGACGGCAGCAACGATGATGCGGTCCAGTTCAACCAGGTGAGACGCTGCGTCCTGGACCATGTCTCCTGCTCCTGGAGCACGGACGAAAATATCGGCATGTACATGGCCCAGGAATCAACCGTGCAGTGGTGTACTGTCGAGGAGTCGGATGTGGTGGGACACTACAAGGGACGGCACAATTACGGCATGCTGAACGGCCCGGATGGGGCAAGGATAAGCGTGCATCACACCCTGTTTGCGAACAACGCGCGCCGCAACCCGGCAATCGCCAACGGCCCCTCGGATATCCGCAATAACGTGGTTTACAACTTCCGTGATGGTTTCCTTCACGACAACCCGCCCAACTTGCTCGGTTTCAACCTGGTCGGCAACTACTACAAGCGAGGTCCTGAGGAGGATGACATTTTTCCGTTCTGTTTCCAGGATTGGGTTTTCTATTACCTCCGCGATAACTATGTGGACGGTATGGGAGTGGTGGACAACCCCTGGGAACTCGAGAATGAGTTTCGCGGTTTCCAGGTCTATATGCACCACGGGGTCAGGGCCGAGCGCGAGTTCGCAACTCCGCCGGTAACGACACACTCCTGCCTGGAGGCATACGAGCTGGTGTTGGAAAAAGCCGGTTGTATTCCCAGGGACACCGTTTCACGCCGCACGATCCACGAGGTCAGGACCCGCACCGGCGCCTGGGGCCGCCGCGATCCCGGAGACCTGATGGCAGGCCTGAGTGTGAAACCCGCACCCAGGGATTCTGACACCGACGGCATGCCGGATGAATGGGAACTGGAGAACGGCCTGGACCCTCACGACAGCAGCGACAACAACAAGGTCATGGAGTCGGGATACACGGCGATCGAGGAATACTGCCATCTGCTGGCGGAAAAACTGATCCGGACTGCTTCCCGATCGGATTAACCGACTGACATGAAATGATACAAAGGATCGCACTGCGTAGTTAAAACTATAACGGCAAAAATGAGTCTGAGCAGAAGACTATCCACCTGGAATTCGCTTGGAGTGAGGAATGAACATGCGATGGCGCCTGATTGAGATGTTTCTGGTTGCAGCTTTTTTAATTGCAAATGTCTTATCCCTTTACAGCCGCTCCTACTCGCCCTGGGTGGTGAGCGAGCACGTGGCCGACTTCTCGGGCAACTGGCACTCTTTCATGCAGCATAAGGATTTCCTGGGCAAGAGAGACCACGACCTGGCATACGGGCTCTGGAAATATTTTTCCATGCGCGAAACCGGCATGGTGCACACCCCGGCCTGGGAGGAGCCTTCATTGACCACTGATGCCGAGGGTAAGCCCGACCCGTGGGGAAATCTTTTCACCTATGCAATCCTCTACGATCCGGTGAAAAATCTGAACAGTTTCGGTATGGGTTTCTGCGGCATGCAGAGCGTGATCATGGCCGGGGTTTTCCGCTCCCTGGGCTACGAGGCGCGCTCGGTCAACCTGAACACAGCGTACTCGCACGAGGTCTGCGAGGTTTTTTACCAGGGAGGCTGGCATTTTATCGATACGGATGAACGCGGCGTAGTTCTCACCCCGGCAGGCGAGCTTGCCAGCTGGGCGCAGATGGTGGCCCATCCCGAGTGGTGGCCTCACTGGCCGTATGCTGAGGCTCCCCATTTCCCGGTGCACCAGCGCTTCGGCGAGATAGTCAAGCAGGGAAAGCTGAAAGCTCGCGGCTTCAAGTACCGCTGGGAGCCGCTGGGCCATACGATGGATTTCGTGCTGCGCATGGGCGAGAGTTTCACCCGCTGGTGGCGCGCAGACAGCACCCGCTATTACGTGGGCTGGTGGGACAGGCCCGAGGGGCCGGGCGAATGGCTGCGAAAGAATATCCTGGACGATCCCGAACACATGCTCAACCACCAGCAGAAAGGGGTGTACGGGATTATCTACGACCGCCCCGGCATGGGGGTTTTCAGCTACCGCCCGAAACTGGGCAGCGCCTGGCAGGACTACTCAGACGGGCTTTACGAGGACTCGAACGTGGAACTGGACGAGAAAGGCCTGCGTGCCCTCTCAGGAGGCGGGTACACAACTTTCAAGGTCTACACTCCGTATATCATTATCGGCAAGAACGGCCCGGACCCCGGCGCTGCCCTGCCGAGCGACGGCGCGGTGATCGAGTATCAGGGAACCGGCGGTATCAGGGTCTGGTTTTCGCGCGATTTCGGCAGCCGCTGGGATCTTTTGCACGAAGGACACCAGGGAAGCGAGGGCAGAATAGATGTCACCCCTCAGGTGTACGGCCGCTGGGGGTATCTGGTAAAGTTTGAAATAGAGGAGGGCGCAATTCTGCAAGATATTTCCCTGACCACCTGGGTCCAGGTCAACCCGATGAGCCTGCCGCGTGTGAAAGGCCAAACAGAATTGTGTTTCCGCACCGGCGACCGCACAGGAGAAAAGACCGCTGTCCGGCCTCTGTTTGCAGATTTCAGCACCACTACGGACAGCCTGAATGCTGTTGCCTGGCTGAAAGTGAAAAACCACCGCCGCTTTAACCTTCACAACCGCTCCACCGGAGCGGCTGCAGTGGTCGAGCCTCCGGAAGGCTGTAAAATACGCTGGCTCACTGTGGGCGGGGATTTTGATAATAACGTAAAGCCCGAGATCTGGGTCTCGACAACCGGAGAGCGCCGCGATATGCGCCTTCTGCGCCGCCTTGATGTTCCCGGCTGGTGCGACCACTGGATGAGCCGGCTTGATGAGTTCGTGGGCCCGCCGGACACGATTCCGGGCAGGCTGCTGGTGGACTTTCGCAAAAACGTGAACAACGTGCGGATTTACGCCCACTATGCAGAGCCGGCGCGCCCGGTGAAAGACAGCCCGGTGGAGGTCACGCACTGCGTGGGAGGCGTAGAGACCACGCTCACCGCGCAGGCTGACACCAGCTATACGATCTTCGGCGAGGGAGATAACGAGTGGATCAGGATGCGGGTGGCCTCGGAGAGGGTGAATTGATAAAGTTTTTTATATGGTCTTGATAAATAGGAGTTGGAAATGTCTAGTAAAATTAGAGATCGATTTATGAAATATATTCAGGTTGTAAAGCATGAATTAAAGAAAGAGAAAGCATCCTATGATAAAGAAAAACTAGGAATGCCTTTAATACCATTTACTTTTAAGGGAATATATGATTTAAGGGAAAGAGTTATATATCTAGAGAATACAGAAGAGTTCGAGAAATTAATTTTTGAAACTAGTAAGAAATATAAAGGGCCAAAATACAGAGTTATAGAAGGACCTATAAAAAATTTTTTTAGAAGGTCCGAATATTATTTTAATATTTATTTTGATAATCCTGTTAATGATGAGTCTATATTTGATTTGTTCGAATCAACTTTCGAACGGAGTAAAAAAACAGTTAAATATTATGCAATTTTAGAATTTGTCGCATTTGATAAAGATGAGATAAAATTCAATAACTTTGAAATAA
>JAUVUV010000444.1 GCA_030604975.1 Candidatus Glassiibacteriota bacterium
CCTCCAATATGAAACAACTCTGATTCTTCTCAAAGAAATCATGGAAAAATTAAAACCAGTTCTTAAATTTTTACCTGTAATAATCCGTGAAAGTAAAACTGGAGGGGAAACAGTGAAATAAATATCGAACGAATTATATTTTTTTTGGACTTTTAACCTGATTTATTTTATCCCACTTACTTTACAGCCTTCTCTTTCTGCCTGGCCTTGCTCAGTTCGATCATCAGCGCGGTGATATCAGCGGAGCGAATGCCTGGAATGCGGGTGACCTGGCCGAGAGTGGCCGGACGGTGCCGGGCCAGCCGCTCGCGGCTTTCAGTGGAGTTGGTTTCGATCTTCGAGAAATCAAGCCATTGGGGGATACGCACTCCCTCCACTTTTCTCATCTCTTCGATTTTGGCCCGCTCGCGCGCCATGTAACCCTCATACTTGATTTCCACCTCGACCTGAGTCAGCACATCGCGGTCCCCGGTTGAATACTTTTCAGCCTGTCCATCTTTTTCCAGATGTTTCAACAGCCCCTCCAGGGTAACCTCAGGCCGCTTGAGTATTTTCTCAAGAGTCAGACTCGCCTTAGTCTCTGTGCTTTCCACCCTGCGGAAATAAGAGTTGATCCGCTCCGGGCTTATTCTGGTGCGGCGAAAGCTTTCCAGCCACTTCTGAACCCGGCTGCGCTTGCTCTCCACCTGTGCGAACTGCTTATCCGTGATCAGGCCGAGCTTGTGAGCCAGCGGCGACAGCCTCAGGTCGGCGTTGTCCTGGCGAAGAGAAAGGCGGAATTCGGCCCGTGAGCTGAAAAGCCTGTAGGGCTCGTCAACCCCCTGGGTAACGATGTCATCGATCAGCACGCCGAGATAGCTGTGCGCGCGCGAGAAAGTGACCGGCTCCTTGCCCTGAACCCCGCACGCTGCATTGATTCCTGCCACCAGCCCCTGGGCTGCGGCCTCCTCGTACCCGGAGGTGCCGTTAACCTGTCCTGCCAGATAGAGCCCGGAGTAGCGTCTTGATTCGAGACTCAGGTGAAGCTCGCGCGGGTCGTAGCAGTCGTATTCTATAGCATAGGCAGGCTTGAGCATTACGGCTTTCTCAAGCCCCTCCACGCTGTGCATCATCTGTTCCTGAACCTCAAGCGGAAGACTGTTCGACAAGCCGTTGAGATAAATCTCGAAGGTGTCGAGACCCTCCGGCTCGAGAAACAGGTGCTGGATTTTGCGCTCCGGGAATTTGACATACTTGTCTTCGATTGAGGGGCAGTAGCGCGGTCCGCGCCCTTTTATATAGCCGCCGTAGAGGCTGGAACGCTTCAGGTTTCCGAGAACAAGTTCGCGGGTGGTTTCGGTAGTGCGGGTATGCCAGCAGCTTCGCTGAGGCAGGGGCTCGCAGTCGTAGAAATGCGAGAACCGGTAACCGGTACCGTCCCCGGGCTGCTCGACCATGGCTGAATAATCCACTGTGCGGCCGTCGATTCTTGGCGGAGTGCCGGTCTTGAAACGAAGCAAGGGAAGCTTGAGCTTGCGCAGGCATTCGGCCAGCTCTTTGGAGCAAGGGTCCCCGGCCCTGCCGGCAGGGGTGCTGCGCTCGCCGATCCGGATCAGGCCGTCGAGGAACGTTCCTGCGGCCAGGACCACTGCGTCGACTTCAAATGAATCGCCCTCAGCAGTCTCCACCGAGCGCACCCGGTGGTTTTTAACTATAATTCCGCTTACCATTGCCTTGTAAAGGGTGATCCGGGGATGGGACTCGATCAACGAGCGCAAGGCCTTGACATATAGCCGCCGGTCGGACTGGGAGCGCGGAGAACGCACAGCGGGACCCTTGCTCATGTTCAGCATTCTGAACTGGATCGAGGCCATGTCTGCAGCCCGGGCCATCAGGCCCCCACAAGCGTCGATCTCGCGCACGAGCTGTCCCTTGGCCACCCCGCCGATCGAGGGATTACACGACATCTGGCCGATTGTGTCGAAATTTCCCGTGATCAGCAGGACTCTTTCGCCCAGGGTGGCGGCGGCCCAGGCCGCCTCACAGCCTGCGTGCCCCGCGCCGATTACTGCTATCGAATGTTTTTCCCGCATATGTTTCACGTGAAACAATCAAAGGCTTTGAATTTTTTCCTGTCAGAGACAAAAATGTTTCACGTGAAATATTTTTGCTCTTTTCCTACTTTCCAATACAGAACCTGCTGAATACCCGCTCCAGCACATCTTCTGTTGTTAT
Source organism: Candidatus Glassiibacteriota bacterium (assembly GCA_030604975.1). Taxonomy (GTDB): domain Bacteria; phylum Gemmatimonadota; class Glassbacteria; order GWA2-58-10; family GWA2-58-10; genus JAUVUV01. Next base: position 2,215 of record JAUVUV010000444.1, read on the forward strand.
ACTTCCTGTGATCTCTCCCAAAAAGTCACATACCTCTGAGAGGTCTGCAGCTATGAACTCTGGCGGATTGTTGAAATTCATATTTTCAAGTGCGCGGAGAGCATCCTCCAGCAAGCCTTTCTGTCTCTGGCTCGTAACTTGAGGCCCGCTGATTGTCTTCAATTTTCTCGAATCAGCATGCGGGAGGACGGCTTTTAGCATCGCCTTTCTAAGTACACTCAGGCCTCTCGACTCTTTGGCTGAAACCGGTATGTAGCCTTCCGGCACGTTGTCAGGGTCAGCAAGCAGGTCGATCTTGTTTATGACCCGGACAACCTTTTTTTCTGCAAATGTCTTAAGAAACTCTTTTTCCGCTTTCCTGAAATTTGTTCCCGCCTCGTGAATGAAAAGCACAAGATCGGCTTCCTTGATATACTGCCTGCTGTATTCCACGCCTATTCTTTCAATCTCGCCGGCCCTTTTCTTTAAACCTGCAGTATCTACCAGGCGGAAAAGCATTCCCTCGATCATCGTTTCCATCTCTACTGCATCCCTGGTTGTTCCGGCCTGTTCGGTGACTATCGAACGTTGTTTTCCAAGCAGCCTGTTAAAGATAGAGGATTTCCCCACGTTCGGCGCCCCGGCTATCACTGTGAGCACTCC
>JAUVUV010000073.1 GCA_030604975.1 Candidatus Glassiibacteriota bacterium
CATAAAGGTTACCGTGTCTTGCTCCGGTGTATTCTTGCTCAAATGCCTTCCTGTCGAACGGCATCCTTCTTCCCTGGCAATCCTGGCGGGGACAGAGCTTGCAGTTGGCAAAAGGTTCCGGCGAGGAAAACCTGATTCCGGAAAGCGACTTGCGCGGCCTCATCAGCAAGCTTTCGGTCAACTGCACCCCGATTGCTTCGGTAACACTCCCCAGGGCTTCGAATAAGGGCTTCTGCTGCTGGAGCGGCCAGTCCTCCAGAGAGCCGGGATTCATCGAAATCCTGTGCTTGCCTTCAAGCAGTGGATTGACTGCCTGATCCAGGGCAGCCACACCCGTGCGCAGGGCCTCCTCGCAGAGCTCCTCGGCCACCCAGCGTAGAAGCATGTCTTCGTATGACTCGGCCCACTGCTCGAGTTGCGTGCCGCAGGTTGCCACGAAAAGCACAGCCTTGTCGCTGTATTGGAGATTTACCCGAAGGATGCGGCTTTCGAAACGCTGGCCGGCAACGAACACCGTGGCGTCGCCTGTTTTCTCCACATCGTACATTGCGAAACAGGCCCGCGGAACGCCGATTCGTGCGGCAAGCCCGACCAGCTCCTTGACCTCCTTTTCGTGGGATTGCATTCCACCCAGCTTGAGCCTTTCGGCCATTTTGTCCGCATCCGGCGAAAACGGGATATTATCTATAACAGTGAGATGCATAAACAGGCCTTTGTCAACGGTCAGTTGAAGCCTTTGGCCGAAGTTCCCGTTTCGCGGCCGCTACGATTTCTTCAAGGGCGCGATCCAGTTCAGGCGGGATTGGCTCCGGTTCATGACTGTCGAGGATTTCCTCCTTTCGCGCCCGGCAACGAGCCTCCATGGATGAAGCTCCGCTGTTAAGCCAGCTCTGGTAATATTCCCGGTCCAGAAGATTGGGGAACCAGAGTTCTTCGCGGAAATGTCTGACCGTGTGTTCGGTGTCAATAAAAGTGCCTCCGGGACCAGCTTCGGAGATGACCTCGAGTGCCAATGTTTCATCGCTAATTTCAAACTCGCGGTTGAGGCTTTCCACATAGTGGATAATCTCATTCTGCAGCAGGAGCATATCGAGCGAAGAGGCCTGGTCCACTCCTGCAATGCCCATATGGCCGAAAATATCAGCTCCTGCGGCAGCACCCAGTGCGAGGGTCGCCCCGGCTTCCAAGCCGGCCTGGGCGTCGGGACGTTTCGAATCAGTGAGGCCAACATTGATATAGACCGGCAGGTGATAGCGTTTGCCAATCTGGGTCATTGCCACTCCGAAAATAGCCTGCTCTGGCCCGGAGAAAATCATCTGGGTTGTGGACATGTCGAAAGCATGGCAGATACCACCATAGCATACCGGTAATCCCTGCTTGACCAACTGGGCTATGCAGATACCAGCAATGATCTCTGCATTCTGCTGGGCCATGGTTCCGGCAATCGTGGCGGGTGCGGAAAGCCCCATCTGCGCCATCGGTCCTACAGGTACAGGAAGGTCGAGCCTCGCTGTTTCAAACAGCAGGTCTATTCCATTGAAAGGAAAGCGTAAGGGGCTGATCGGCTCAAGGAAAGGGTAGCACAGGGGATTGGCGGCAGCTTTCTGCTCGTCTCCGCGGATAGCGATCAACATTTCGACAATGATCTTTGCCGAGGCCCGGTCGTGGAACCAGAACGTGACAGGTTTTGTGGTATTCCTGAGCTGGGTGGCAAAGACTTCCACGCAGCGGTATTCCACAGGGATATCCTTCGGGTCGCTCATTGCACCTGCAATATTGATCTTATCCAGGGCATCAGCGAAACGCGAGGCTACGGCTACATCTTCAAGGGTTGCATACCGCCGTTCTGTGCCGATCTCATCCACCCATGAGGCTTCGCCAGCGACGCTATTATAGTTACGTTTTCCCAGGCCGAAAGCAGCCGTTTTCGAAATATCACGCCCGTAGATCGTAAAATGCTTGCCGCATTGTTCCAACGATCGCTCAACCAAATCTGCAGGAATCCAGACCCGCTGTTCTCTGAAATCGACCTTTGCACCTGTATCCGAGAAACGGCCGAGTATCTCCTTGTGGGGGACGATAACCCCCACCTGTTCGAGAATGGCCAGGGAAGCCTGGTGGATTTTTTCAATTTGTATGTTCGAAAGAACCTGGCAGATCATCCATCCGCCTCCGTCATTTTGAGGACCAGGACAGCTTGATTGAAATACCTCCGGCTATTGACGCTATCGAACTATTTTAATACAAGCCAATCTCAACTACAAGATGAATAATCGTTTATGGGGAGAAACGATAATCTGGAAGGGGATAATCCTGTGGAACAAAAAGGTTATTGTGTTTGACTGAAAAATTGAGCGGCAATATTGAATAAAAGCGATCTAAACACTAAAGCATTTTTTCAACCAATTACAATATCACCAGCCGCAGTGTATTTGTTCTTCCCCGCCCGGAGAGCGGAGCGCCGAAAGTCATTACTACAGAATCACCGGGCGAGCCGATCCCGGAGTTGAGCAGGTGCTCCCGCGCCAGGGTCACAGACTCCTCAAGCGAATCCATGCGGGGAAGCTGCACCGGGTACACCCCGCGCATCAGGTTCATCCTGCGCACTGCGATTTCGCTGTCGCTGATTCCCACCACCGGCATGGGCGGGCGGAACTTGCTCAGCAACAACGCGGTGGTGCTGCTCTGGGTGCCCACCACGATCGCTGATGCCTCGAGGTCCAGGGCGGCGCTCACAGCCGCGTGGCAGATCGCCTCGGGAAAAGTCTTGGACTCGTCGTGACGGAGAATTATACGGTCCCCCCAGGTGTCCACCGAGGTCTCGGCTTCACGCACGATACGGTCTGCTGTGGCAACTGCTTCAACCGGATACTTGCCTGCCGCGGTTTCGCCGGTAAAAAGCAGCGCATCGGTGCCGTCGAACACGGCATTGGCTACATCGCTGGCCTCTGCGCGCGTGGGTACCGGGTTATGAACCATCGATTCGAGAAGCTGGGTTGCAGTGACCGAGAGCACGTTCTTTTTCGCGGCAGTTCTCAGGATCCTTTTCTGTTGTGCGGGCACCCGCTCGACCCCCAATTCCACACCCAGGTCGCCGCGGGCGACTATCACCCCGTCGGCCTCCTCGAGAATGGGCTCCAGCTCTTCAAGAGCCGCTGGTTTTTCGATCTTGGCCATTACCTGCATGGCGCTTCCCGCCTCGCCGAGAATTTCTTTCACACGTTTTACGTCCCCTGCGCTCTGCACAAAAGAAAGGACGACAAAGTCGAATTTTTCCTTGATTATGAATTCCAGGTCGGCGCGGTCTTTATCAGTCAGTGGGGGTTCGCTGATCGAGATCTCAGGCAGGTTGATCCCTTTATGGCTGCTCAGGCGGCCGCCCACCTCGACGCGGCAGTGTACCTCATCGCCGTGGATCTTTTCCACGGTGAAACGCAGAAGGCCGTCGTTGAGCAGCACGGTGTTGCCGGGCGAAAGATCCTTAGAGAGCGATTCATAGGTCGTGCCGATCCGGTTGCCACTGGCGGGCTCGTTGCGCGAACTGAGCACGATCCGGCTTCCCTGTTCGAGCCTGATCCCACCGCCCGGGATTTCACCCACGCGGATTCTCGGACCCTGAAGGTCTCCCATGAGAGGCAACTGCTTACCGCGCTTTGCCGCAGCCTCGCGAAAGTCGCGACACATTCTCAGGTGTGAGTCCCGGTCCCCATGGGAAAAATTTATCCTCGCAGCATCCATTCCTGCCTCGATCAGCTGTCCAATAACTCCCGGGTCCCAGGATGCCGGACCCAGAGTGCAGATTATCTTCGTTTTGCGGCGCATTGAACAAACCCCATTCTATTTATTTAGCACAAGAGATTAAGCTTTGAACAAACAAAGTAAAAAGGAAAGCGATGCCCTACTGCCAGAGGATCAATCCAAGATTGTATGGCTGTACGAGGTGCTCATGTTTGGGTAGCACGCGCACGTTGAATCCGTGCTGGCCGCTGTGCATGCAGGGCACAAAACCCTTGAATAAACAGCTTTCGTCGGAGGAATTTCCCTTGGGCTGAAGGACAACAGTATCCGCTTTGGAGATTTCCCGCCGCTGATCCAGAGACCCGTAATACACCTCCACGGAAACATCCTCCGGTGTGAGCGAACCGAGCCTGACTTTCGCGCTCACAGCCATCTCACTTCCGACAACGTAATCATGACTTGTATCAGCGGTAACATCTTCGATCTTGACCGACTGCCACTCCCCCCTGACCTTTTTAATCCAGAGAGCCAGTTCTTTTGTTTTGGCGAAATCATCTTTGACCAGATCGAGGCAGTTTTCCGCCGCGGTCAGATAGAAGCGCTCCAGATACTCCTGAACCATCCGGTTTGTATTGAACTCAGGGGTAAGTTTGCTGATAGAAGTTTTCATCTTTTCTATCCATCGGCGCGGCAGGCCGTCTTCACTGCGGTTGTAAAACAGCGGTATCACTTCATGCTCAAGCAGGTTATAAAGGGCATTGGCCTCCACTTCATCCTGAAGGTTCAGGTCGTCGTATTCCTCGCCTTTACCGATAGCCCAGCCAGCGTTCGGATCGATTTCGTACGCCTCGCACCACCAGCCGTCCAGAATGCTCAGGTTGAGCCCGCCGTTGCAGACCACTTTCATTCCGCTGGTTCCACTGGCCTCCATGGGCCGCCGTGGATTATTGAGCCAGACATCGACCCCCTGGACCATGTAGCGCGAAACAATCATGTCGTGGTTTTCGAGAAAGACCACCCTGCGTCTGACCTCAGGGTCCCGCGAGAAATGAATGATCTGGCGGATCAGCGCCTTGCCCTCCTCGTCCTGCGGATGCGCCTTACCGGCGAATATGAGCTGGACGGGATGTTCTTTGCTGGTCAAGATTTTTTTCAGCCGTTCGGGTTGGCGAAGGATTAGAGTGGCGCGCTTGTAGGCGGCGAACCTCCTGGCAAAACCGATTGTAAGCGCATTCGGTTCCAGCACCTCTTCAGCCATTTCGATTTCTTGGGTCGAGGCTCCGCGGTCCGTAAGCTGCCGTTTAAGCTTTCTGCGGGCAAAAGAAACCAGACGCTCCCGTCGCAGTTCGTGGGTACGCCAGAGAGCTTCATCCGGCAAACCTTTGACTTTCTCCCAGACAGTTTTATCAGTCGCATCTTCCCGCCAGCGGGAACCGAGGTAGCGGTCGTAAAGTTCGCCTGCCTCACGGCTGATCCAGGAATGGATATGCACACCGTTGGTTATGTTTGTGATCGGCACATCATCAACAGGAACCTGGGGCCAGTTCCCCTGCCACATGGAACGGCTGACACTTGCATGAAGCCTGCTCACACCGTTGTAGTAAGCGGATACCCGGAAGGCGAGAAAACTCATGTTGAACGGTTCGAGATCGTTTTCCGGGTTTCGCCTGCCCAGCGCGAGGAAGCTTTTCTTGTTCAGCCCCAGCCGATCATAATAATAGGAGAAATAGCGGTCGACCAGATTGGGTTCGAAGATATCGATACCTGCAGGAACAGGAGTATGAGTGGTGAAAATACCCCCGGCGCGTACTGTCACGAGAGCTTCATCGAATGAGAGTTTCTCCTCTTCGACCAGCTTCCGGATTCGCCCGATTCCGCTGAAAGCGGCGTGTCCCTCGTTCATGTGGACGGCACAGGGATTGATTCCCAGGGCTGTGAGGGCTTTCATCCCCCCAATACCGATCATTATTTCCTGCTGGATGCGCATCTCTTTGTCGCCACCGTAGAGCTGGTATGTGATCGCCCGGTCGTTGGGGTTGTTATCCGGAACGTTCGTATCGAGTAGGTAGAGCGGCACCCGGCCCACCTGGGCTTTCCAGATGCGGGCGAATACTTTGCGACCGGGGAAATCCACACAGATCAAAAGGGGTTTGTTGTCATCTTTCGAGCGCACCAGGCTGACCGGCATTTTGAACGGATCGTTATTGAAATACGCCTCCTGCTGGTAACCGTCGCTATTCAGATACTGGCGGAAATAACCGTGCTGGTACATCAGGCCGACACCCACGAGTGGAATGCCGAGATCACTGGCGCTTTTCACATGGTCTCCGGCCAGTATCCCCAGGCCACCCGAGTAAGTTGGAATGCATTCTGTAATTCCGAACTCGGCGCTGAAATAGGCCACCTTGAAATTGTCGGGAACCTCCCCATGGGTTTTGCTGAACCATGTTTTTTTCTCGTTGATATATTTACTCACCACCTCATTTACCCGATCCAGATGCGCCAGGAAACCGTCATCCGATGCCAGAGCTTCCAGCGCTTTCTGATCGATGGTCTGAAGGATCAGCACGGGGTTGTGACGGCTCGATTCCCAGAGCTGAGGGTCCATGCGACGGAAAAGTTCCAGTACCTCCACGTCCCAGCTCCAGTAAAGATTAGACGCCAGGTCACGAAGGCTTTGCAGCTTTTCCGGCAGTGATGAAATCACCGAAAACTCGGTGATCTTTGCCATTGTCTCTTCCTTTTTCGATGCTGAATTAATGCAGACAGCCGATATGGCTGGCTACTGTTTGACCTTTAAGATCCGGTCGGTAACAGGCATCTGGCGGAAACCTTCATCGAACTCTCAGAAACTGTACTGAATTATGTAATTATAACAAAGCACATACTGTCCAGGTTAAGTAATTTTTGCCTGTTCCCTTTGCCAAACTGGAAAATCAGGTGTCAAGAATTTATAAACCTTTTCTCTGATAAGCAACAGGCATTATGAAACATCGAAAAAATTAGCAAGTCTGATTCCAGTTGGCTGGTTCAACCTTTTCTACTTGCAGGCCACGCCTGATCTCCGGTATATTTAAAACCTCAGTGACCACTGATCAATCCTCGATTAAAACTGGCACTTAGATTTTTATTCAAGGAACTATGTTTTAATTTGTAAAATTTTAACTGACTGGAGAATCGATGGAACCTCTTCGTATAGGACTTATCGGGCTTAATTTCGGTAAAAAACTTATCCGGAGCGGGATTGCAAACGGCAGTGTCGAGCTGGTGGCCTGTTACAGCCGCACACCGCGTTCGCGAAAGGCATTTGCCGAGGAGTTCGGCTGCGACAGTTGCGAAACCTATCGGGAAATGGTAGAACGCAATGACCTTGAGGCGGTAATTATTTCCTCTCCGAACCATGACCACCTGGAGCACGCTTACGAGGCCGCTTCACGCGGCAAGCATGTCTTCGTGGATAAGCCGATCACCAACAGTGTGGCCGAGGCCCGGGAGATGATCACAGTCTGTGAGCAGGCGGGAGTGAAATTGTGTGTCGGGCACAACAGTCGATTTTTCGGCTCATACAGCAAGATCCGCGAACTGATCAAGGCCGGGCGAATCGGCCAGCCGATTGCGGTGGAATGCCACTGCGGGGCGAGCAACGCTTTCGATCTCAAGCCAGGCGACTGGCGCCGGAGCGAGGGAACCTGCCCAGGCCTGGCCCTGATCCAGATGGCGATCCACCCGATCGACACTATGCGCACAATACTGGGGGACGTAGTCAGTGTATCGGCGCATTTCGAAAACGTGATGGTCGAGATGCCAAACCCGGACTTGAACGCGGTGCTCCTGGAATTCGAGTCCGGCACCACTGGGGTGCTGGTCACCACATACATCCACAATGATTATTACACGATCTGGCATGGCAGCGAGGGTATCCTTCGCTACATGCACTGGCCTGATGATGGGCGTATCGAGCGGCTGGACAGCGAGGGCCATGTGGATGAGGCCGACCACTGGATCGAGTTCGAGAAAGTGGACAGCCTGGGATTCGAACTGAAAGATTTCCAGCAGGCGGTACGCGAGAACCGCGAGCCGGTTGTCACGGGTGAGGAGGGCTTGAAAAGCTTGCTGCCGGTGACTGCAGCCATAGTAAGCGCCAAGTCAGGTCGCCGCGTTTTTGTGGATGAGTTAATTTAGAACTGAAGGGAACGGTTTTTTAAGGCAATTCGAAAAGGCAGGTTCTGCTAAGAGAGGCAAGCATATCGACAGGAAAAAAGTGTTGGGCCAGGCAGCATGTTTTACAAAGCTGTGTATTAGCTGTTCTTTGTTTTAGCTGCTATTTTGAATCCTACTGCCTTTGGCTTTTTATCGCCGCCAACTCATTGTTTGTCCCTTGGCCGTGGTTTTCGCTTGCTTACTATCCTCCTGGGCGGCTCCTCCATCGCGAGTAACAACAGTGATAATCAGGCGGATAAAAGGCTTGAAAATCAGTGCAAAAAACCAGTAGACAGGCTCGAAGAGCCTGCCCAGGTTCAGTATGCCGGCAACAACCTCTTTTTTCTCGATTCGCAGTATCTGGTAAAGGCGTTCCAGATCATCGGAAATTTCCGGGTGCAACTTTTCGATTTCTTCCAACTGTTGCGAGGTTGGCTCTTGTATTTTGGGATATGTTTGAACGCTGATTTTGTGTTTGACAGCAAACTTTGTGACCCGCTGAATGTTGGTTTTTATCGGGTTTTTA
>JAUVUV010000138.1 GCA_030604975.1 Candidatus Glassiibacteriota bacterium
ACGCCCAGCGCGCAGACCAGATGACTGTCGGCTATATCCGCGAAAAAACCGAGGGTTCTCTCAATGCTATCGGGGTGAGAATCACGCAGACCACGCTCACCTGGCGTGACCATCCGGACAATGATTTCGTGATTTTTGAATACCAGGTGAACAACCCGCATCCGGCCGCGATCAATAACCTCTATGTGGGCCTTTACGCGGACTGGGACATCCCGGATTCGCTTCCCAGCCGCAACGCCGTGGGATACAACGAGCCGCTGAAACTGGGGTATATCTACAACCCGCAGGAACCTCAATTCGGCTACGGCGGCCTGGCGCTGATTTCGGACCACCGCGTTTCAGGCCACCGGGCGGTGAGCAACTGGCGCTATATCCACGACGGATACTCGGACAACGTGGCCTTCGCTTTCATGAGCGGTGGGCTGGCGCGCGCCGCCTCGGATTCGCTGAACGACTGGTCGCAGATCCTGGCCACAGGCCCGCACTCGATCCCTTCCGGAGATACACTGACTCTGGCCTGGGCGCTGCTCGTGGGCGACGATCTGGCCGATATTGTCGCCAATTCGCAGGCGGCACTTAATAAATACCGCGCCTCTCTGGCTCTGGCCTCGGGGGGAAATCCAGAATTACCTGCGTCTTCAGCCCTTCCGAAGGCCTACCACCTGACGCAGAACGTGCCCAACCCGTTCAATCCCTCGACAACGATCAGCTACAGCCTGCCGGAGGGAGCCGCAGAGCACGTGCGCCTCACTGTGTTTGACCTTCGCGGCAGGAAAGTGATCGAGCTTGTCAACAGGGTGCAGCCCGGCGGCTCTTACTCGGTCACCTGGGATGGCAGGGACAGCCGGGGCAGGCCCGTGTCCAGCGGGGTTTATTTCTACCGGTTCGAGGCAGGCGATTTCAAGGCTATGCGTAAGATGGTGGTGCTGAAATGAAATTTCTTACCTGTTTCAAATATTTTCTTTTATTTATCTTTTCACTGCTTCTGCTGGCCGGCTGCAGCGACGACGGAGGGGTCACCGGCGTATCCTCCGACATAGTCACCGACCCTTTCCCCCTGGCCCTGGGCAACAGGTGGGAGTACGCGCTGGAGCAGAGCATTTTCGTGCACGAGGACACCACAAAGCCGCCGATCACCAAAAGTTCAACCGGCAGGCAGGTGCTCACCATAAACCGGACAGAGATGATTTCCGGGGATGAGGCTTTCGGGGTAACTTTCTATCATGTAATGGATTATCTTTTTACCGAGGGCGCGGATACTGTTATGGAAACGCACTACCTGGCACCCAGAAGGGACAAGGTATTGCTCAAAGCCGAGGAGGGGGTTTATAACCCGACCGGGGGTTTCATACCGTTTTCAAAAACCGATAATGTCGCAAGAATCGGCACGAAGATCAAAGTCGGCGGGGTGAGCAGGTTTATCCCGCTGGAACGCCTGGCCTACCTGCTGCTGGATTCCGAAAGCTGGTATCAGCCCGCTGCCGGTGTCACCGGCCCTGCCCTGGCAAGCGACGGGATACAGAACAAGGACAATGTATTCTTTTATACCGAGGATTATATTTTCGTTTTAAACGAGCTGTACAAGGGAAAAAACTGGCTCTCTGCTGCTGCTCAAGGGGTGGGTGGAATAGATATTACGCAGAGAGTTACCAATATCCTCTCCGAACTGGGTGAATACGACGGGCCGATAGCGGAAGTCGAGGAATCCAACACGCTGATCGAAGCAGCGACCAGCGAGCAGTTCAAGATCAGGTATTACTACAAGGGGGGCGTGGGAATGGTGCAGGCGGAGATCTCGGATCCGGAGTTCATGATCTGGCTCCAGCATCCTGACGGCAGTATCGAGGTTCTGGGCCTCGGCACCTGGACGTTTATCAAGAGGCTGGTGGATTATACGGTGAAATAGCCTAGCCTAGTCTTCCTTCCTCCACTGCTTCACACCGGGCAATTTCAGCTCTATCCCGTCAATACACTCCAGCAGCTTGTCCGTGTTGCGCTCGAACGCGCAGCCGGTTTCATACAGCGGAAAGAGAATCGTGTCTTCCTTGTTGTCCAGCTTGATCTTTGAATCCCCACACTTGATTTTTATGTCTTTCATCTCGCAGCTGTCACTCAGGGCGGCGGTGGTGCGGATAGTGCCGAACAGGTAAAGCCTGTCCATAGTCTTTTCTCTGTATCCTTTCCCGACAGCATAATAGCTGGTCAGTGCGGGCCGGGAGGTTTCCACCCTGGTAATCACTTTAGTGACACATTGCGACTCGAGCACCAGCTCGGCTACCATTTCGCCATCCTTGTCGTATCCTCTGAATGTCAACCCTGCGCCGAAATCCTCTATTCTGGCATTCTCGGCCAGCTGTATCCGGTAATCAGCATAAGGATGGCTTCTTAATAGCGGTTTGTCTGTTTCGTCCTCGATATGTCCCATCAGGTTGGCATGGTATTGAGCTTTTTTCTCGAAGAGAATATGTGATATATCGTCGTTTCTCACTTTTTTCATGTAATTGATCGCGTAAATATCCGCCTCCTGTTCATTTTCTCTGGAATAGCCTTGCATTACAATCTGGTTCGCCAGCGCAGAGAGATCGTTGATGAACCACAGGAACATGTTCTTACCTTCAAAGCCGCCTGTTTTGTCCACCACGATTTTACCTGCGAGTTCCGCAGCCAGAGAGCTCCAGAAAGCCACCTTTTCCCTTCTTTTAACCTGTCTCAAACCATGTCTTCGTTCAACGTGCGCGATTTCGTGGGCCAGGACAGCCTCGAGTTCGTTTACACTTTCAATCACATTCAGTAACCCGGAATGGACAAATATCCGCCCCCCAGGACAGGCGTACGCGTTCACCTCTCGGGATGCAAGAACGTCAAAGGAGTAGTTGTATCCGCGCAAAGTGTAGGGCCAGTTTTCCAGTATTCCATATCCGACTTCTTTCACCAATTTACTTAAGCTCTGGTTGGGACTAAACTTATACTGACCGAGTACATTTCCGAGAGTTTTACGGCCCAGGTACATTTCCAGCTCATACTCCGGGATGCGGGGGTAGTTTGCGAAACACAAGTTACACTGCTTATATTCTTTCTCTTCAGCTTCCTCCACAGTCTTGAATTCTTCCCTGTACTGTCCGGGCGGAAGGTGATTGCAGCCGGCATAATGCAGCACCCGGCTCAAATTGTTGCCCACGTAGGACTTGAAATCGTCACCATCCTCGGTTTCGGAAAAGGCATAGCGTATCATGCTTTCCAGGCTCAGCACAGAGGGTGTCACGTCTTCCGGCCAGTGGAAAGTGATCGCGCCGTACCCCATCTTGCGGTGTTTGAAGGTCATTGAGACGAAATTATAGGCTTCGTCATACTCCACCTTCTCGATTGTCACTTCTACCTTCCGGGATAACCGATACAGAGCGCTGAATTCGCGAACGAAATACGTTTCAACTTCCTCCGTATAGCAGTAAACCTTGGGAGAGGAATTAACGGCTTCTCTCAGCCAGTACTTTTTCCCGATCAATGAATCGAGATATTCCTTGAAATACTTTTGCGGGTCTACTGCTGCGGCTGGCCAGGCTGCAGCAAGAGTTGCGGAAAGGAGAACAAGCAGGAAAAGTCTCATGGGGCTCCCTCCTGTTTTGTTACTCGCAAGGAGGAAAATATGGCATGCACGGAAAATAAAAAGGAGCCAGATTCCTGACCCCTTTCTTGAATTTAGCTTTTACGGATCAGCGTTTGTATCCGATCTTGCGCAGGAATTCTTTTCTCACCTTCTGATGTTCCTCGGTTTCCACTCCTGCAGGTGAGAGGCCGTCCACCACGCCAACCACGCCACGGCCCAGCTCGCGCTCGATCACGATCACCTCCACGGGGTTGGCGGTGGCGCAGAAAATGGTGCAAACCTCAGGGCAGCTCTTTATTGCATTGAGCACGTTGATCGGGAAGCCATTGCGCAGAAGAATCACAAAAACATGCCCCGCAGCAATAGCCTGGGCATTGGCCACGGCTGCGTCGATCAGTTCCTTGTCGTTACCGTCCCAGCGGATGAGACGTTCCTGGCTCGCCTCGCAGAATGCGATGCCGAATTTCATGGTGGGGGCGCTGGTGACCAGCACCTCGTATAAGTCCTCGACCGTCTTGATAAAATGTGTCTGTCCGACGATGATGTTCGCCTCATCCGGAATGTGCATTTTTACAGGGGAAAGAGTCACGCATTACCTCCTGGTTTCTTTCACTCGGCTCTAGGGGAGGAAACGGAACTTTCGGCAGTTCCCCCGCTCTCCCCGGAGTCAGTCCTCTGGTTTGTGCCGGCTCGCTGATTACGATAATGCGTCCTGATATACCGGAAGCTGTAGCTGAGCGAAGAAACAAAAAATAGCATGACTACAAGAATCTCCAACACCAAGATTACTTTCCATTCGAACTGGAGGGTAAATACTGCGATGAGCAAAACCACACTGAAAGAATAGAGCTTTCCCCAAAAGTTGGAGGGAAAAACGATTTTATGGTTACGGATCAGAAAAGCGCTGGCGAGCATGATAACTACGTCCCGGCTAAGAATCAGAACGAACAGCCAGACCGGGAATCCGCGCAGGATGATCAGGAAGATCGCGATCGCCAGTATGCAGATCTTATCCGCCACCGGATCGATTATCTTGCCGAAACTTGAGATGGTGTTGCGTATCCGGGCGATCCAACCGTCCAGCAAATCGGTCAGCGCCGCCATGCACATCAGCCCGAAGGCCAACTGGTCACCTCCCGGTGTCTTATGAAACAGGCTCAGGTAGATAAAAGGCAGCAGGAGAACCCTCAATACGGAGAGAAAGTTCGATAGGGTCCAGACATTGAGTTCCCTGATCCGGGTATAAGGTATCGGGACTTTTTTATAGCGGCCTTCGGTCACCTCGAGGAGGCTCCTTTTTGAGTTCGCTCGAGCATCTGCCTGGCATGGGCAAGCAAGGTTTCGCTCTCGGAGTCCCCGCCGAGCATACGCGCGATCTCACGGGGTCGATGTTCCTGGTCGAGCATTTTCACCACAGTTTCTGTATGTTCATCGTGCGAGAATTTCTCCACTATCAGGTGGTCATCTGCACAACTGGCGATCTGTGCCAGGTGAGTAACCACCAGCACCTGGTTGGTCTCGGCAATCTCGCCCAGGTAAAGACCGACCATCCCTCCCACTTTACCGCCGATCCCTGAATCCACCTCGTCGAAAACCATTGTGGAGGAGGTTCCCACCCGGGCCAGCAAACTTATAATCGCCAGCATGATTCTCGACAGTTCACCTCCAGAAGCCACGTCTGACAGGGGCATCAGCGGTACTCCGGGATTGGTGGAAAGAAGAAAGGTAATCCGGTCTGCGCCACTGGTCAAATATTCTTGCTCGATATCCTCGCTGGCGGGCTCTTTGAATGATACTTCGAACCTGCCGCTTGGCATGCCCAGACTGGCCAGGCGCTTGGACATCTCTTTTTCGAGTTTCCGGGCCGCAGCTTTACGCGCACAGGTCAACTGTTTCGCCTCTTGCTCGAGCCGTGTGGAAAGTGCGTCACGCTCGGAGCCCAGAGTTTCCAGATCGTTCTCTGCCCGCTCACCCTCCCTGAGCAAGCGGTCCACTCTATCGCGAAAAGCGAGAACGTCCCCGATTTCCGGCCCGTATTTTTTCTTCAGCCTGTAAAGTTCGTCCTCGCGGTCACGCAATTGTTCGAGACGCTCAGGGTCGTGTTCGATACTAGCGTCGAGGTTCCGCAGGCCGGATACTACTTCCTCGAGCGTAAAACGGGCCTCGTCGAGCTGGGCAAGCATCGGGGAAGCTTTCCCGGTTATCCCGGAAAGTGCAGCAGCCAGCTTCCGCAAGCTCCCCAGCGTACCCAGCACTGTTGCCCCCTGCCCACCCGCGCTAGAAACCGAGCGGTCATCACCCTCGAGTCCTGCTAAAATGGCCGAAACTGTTTCGCTGATCCGTTCAGAGTTTTCCAGCAGGGCCAGTTCCTCTTTCAGAGCCTTCTGCTCCTCGAGGCTCACCTTGGCCTTGTCTATTTCATCTCGCTGGAAACTCGCCAGTTCCCTCTCCCGCTTCCTTGTCTCGATAGATTCCTCTAGTTTGGCGAGCTTTCTATCAACCTCTCTGAATAGGGACAGCAGTTCGGAAAAAGATTTTCTCTGGTCTGTGAGACCGCCATAGGCGTCAAGCAGTTCAAGCTGACGGCCGGGTTTGACCAGCATTTGATG
>JAUVUV010000145.1 GCA_030604975.1 Candidatus Glassiibacteriota bacterium
ATTCCGCTCGTCTTTCTCCCTGATGTAAGCCGACCCTACCTTCGCGTCCATGTATCCTACCAGGGCAGTAACCCGGAAGAGGTGGAAAGGCTGATCACCCGGCCGATCGAAGAAATAATGGGCACGGTGCCGGGTATCAAGACAATCAGTTCCAACAGTTCCTCCAGCTCCAGTTCCGTGCGCATGGAGTTCGAGGAAGGCCGGGACATGGATATTGCGGCAATGGAAGTCAGGGAACGGCTCGACCGGATCAGGGAGCAACTGCCGAATGACCTGCTCGATCAGCCGCGTGTGACCCGCTGGTCCACCGCCGACTGGCCGATCCTCAATTTCGGCGTAATCTGGAAAGGTGATCCTGACCGGTTTGAAAGTATTGTGGAGAACGTGCTCGAAAAAAGGCTCATGGCCCTGGACGGAGTTGCAAATGTAAGTATGGAAGGCCTGAAGAAAAAAAGCATCTGGATCGATTTGAACGACGACCTGCTGCGTGCTTCCAGGATCAACACTTACCAGCTTTCCAACCGTATCCGCGGCGACAACGAGAACCTCCCTGCCGGCTATGTTTATACCGGCGGCAAGAAGTACAACCTTCGCGTGATCGGCCAGTTCCAGTCGGTCGATGAAATAGGGGATCTGCCGCTCAACTCCAGGGGTCTGCGTCTGGAGCAGGTGGCGGATGTCCGGTTAGACTACCCGAAAAGGATCCGCTGGTTCCAGCGACTGAATGGCCACGACGCCGTGAGGGTGGGCATATTCAAAACCTCCAACGCCAATATTATCGACGTGAACCGCCTGGTGATCAGGGCACTGGATGCAATAAAGGCCGATCCCCGCTATGGGGATTTCGACTACCAGATTTACTGGAACCAGTCCGAGGAAATTCTAACCAGTATAGACACGCTCAAGAGATCGGGCTTTATCGGTGGTATCCTCGCGATATTGGTGTTGTTCTTCTTCCTGGGAAATTTTCGCAACACCCTGGTCATTGCAATCGCCATTCCGGTTTCGATTATCTGCACCCTGTTTTTCATGTACATTGCCAGGCTCGAGCCGTTCAACTCCGACCTGACCCTGAATATCATCTCGATGATGGGGATGATCTATGCCATTGGAATTGTGGTCGATCCCTCAATCGTGGTGCTTGAGAATATCTTCCGCATCCGTAACGAAGAGGGTCTCAGCTCTGTCGCGGCGTGTATCGAGGGCAGCCGTGAGGTGGGAATGCCGGTACTGGCCTCAATCCTGACCAATATTATCGTGTTCGTCCCGCTGCTCTTTCTCGGCGGCGGGCACGGCGGCATGCGTTTCATGGCCGATTTCGGCATAACATTTATCGCAGTCTGCCTAGCGAGCTTCGTTGTCGCGGTCAGCGTGGTGCCCCTGCTCTGTGCCCGGTTGATTCACCACCTTCAGCCGAACAAGGAACGCAACTTTCCCAGGCTGAAAAATTTTTTCACCTACCTTGTGGATCATGCCTTGCGTTTCCGCCTGGTCACAATGCTAATCGTGATAGGAATTTTCTGGGGCGTATTCCAGCTGCAGAAATTGATCGACAGGGAGCCCGGTGGCATGCAATCGGACCGGAGGCTGAATATCAGCGCGGAAATCAGCCACAACTACGGGATGGAGAAGGCCGAAAAGATAATGAAAGGTATCGAGACCGATCTTCTGGCACATAAGGATGAGCTGGAAATCTCCTCGGTCGGCATGAATCTGAGTATGGGTCGCCGCAACAGGAGTGGGCTCCAGATTTACTTCGAGGAGGCAAAAAAGAATGGGCGCTCAACGGTAGAACTTCAGGAAGAGATCAAGAGAAGGCTGCCCGAGGTTCCTGGTTTTACATTCCGCATCACCAGGCGGCACGGCCACGGCGGCGGGGGGGATCTAGAGATCGCTCTGATCGGTGAAAAAATGGAACTTCTTGAAACCTACGCCAAACGAGTCAAAGCACTGATGCAGGATTTGCCGGGTATAAAAGATATTGACATAAGCACCGAGGAGGGCGAGCAGGAGGTACGGATTGTGGTGGACCGCGACCGCGCCGCCTCAAGCGGCATTTCGGCCACCCAGGTCGCCCGTACTGTCAGTTCCCAGTTGAGCAGTCGGCCCAACAGCCGTTTCAAGGCTCCGGAACGGGAGATCAATATTCAGCTTGGCCTGACCGAGGAAGACCGCTTGAACCTTCAGGGGCTGGAAACCATGACTATGTTCTCGCCAACAGGTCAGCAGAGAGAACTCAAGAACCTGGCTGAAATCGAAATCGGACGCGGCCCGCGCTCGATTGAAAAAACCGACCGGCTTTACAGGGTGGAAGTCGATATGGACACAGGCGGTGGCGGGATTTACATGCTCAGCGGGGAAGTAATGGCCAGGATGTCGGAGATCAGCTTTGCTCCAGGCTACAGCTGGGAACTTGGACGGAGTTTCCGGGCCATGATGGAGGAGGAGAGCCAGTCCTATTTTGCAATCCTTTTCGCCCTGGTGCTGATTTATATTCTGCTGGCTTCCCTTTTCGAGTCTTTTATCCACCCCTTTACGATCCTGCTTTCGGTGCCGTTTGCTATAATCGGCGTGTTGCTTATCTTTTTCGCCACCAACATCAACCTGGGAACCATTGCCTATATCGGTGTGATAATAGTTTGCGGTCTGGTGGTCAACAACAGTATCATACTCGTGGATTATATCATCCTGCTGAGAACGCGGGGTCTTTCGCGCCGGCAGGCAATAATCGATGGAGTGCAGAAGCGGCTGCGGCCGATCCTGATGACTGCAACGACCACGATCCTGTCGCTTCTGCCGATGACCGCCCCGCTGATCGTCCCCTCGATTTTCGGTCCCGCCGAGGGCCGCTCAGCCACCTGGGGCCCGGTAGGCCTGGCGATCCTGGGCGGTCTGACAACCTCGACCTTCCTGACCCTGATTATTACCCCGACTCTCTACACTTTATTCGATGATCTGGCACTTGGAGCCAAGTCGATAATGGTGCGTGTTTTCAGCTCCGGGAAAAGAACGGACCACTGAGCGGATGAAGGAGTTTGACAGATGGAAGGGGTTCCCCTAGTTACAGCTTTCACTGCGGGAGTTTTTTCTTTTATCAGCCCGTGCGTTCTGCCGCTGATCCCGGCATACATTTCATTCGTTTCCGGCATCTCAATCGAGGAACTTCAGGCTGGTGAGGACAGGAAATCCCAGCTGGTCAAGGTTCTGGTAAGCACGATTGTTTTTGTGATCGGATTTTCGACCGTGTTTGTCCTTCTCGGGGCGGGCGCCTCTTTTGTCGGCAAGCTGCTTTTTACCCATCGCCTCTGGTTCAGCCGTGTCGCCGGTGTGCTGATCGCCATTCTGGGCTTGCACATGACAGGAATCTATCGCATCGGCTTTCTGGAATACGAAAAAAAGATCCATGTGAGGAAAAACCCGTTCGGTGTAATCGGTATTTTCCTGATCGGAGCCGCTTTCGCTTTCGGCTGGACACCGTGCATCGGGCCGATTCTGGCGGCGATCCTGACACTGGCCGCGCAGCAGGGAACTGTCGGCTCGGGCATGTTCCTGCTGGCGGTTTACTCTCTGGGCCTGGGGCTGCCGTTTATCCTGACAGGTTTAGCCCTGAACAGTTTCCTGAGCGTTTACAAGCGAATGCGCAAACATTTGCGAACAATTGAGATTATCGCCGGTATATTTCTATTAGTTGTGGGAGCTTTGATCTTTTTCGATATGTTCTCCATACTGAGCGGATACCTGGTCGAACTGTTCCCTGGTCTTGTTGAAATAGGATAATCTGGTTTCGAGGTTAATTTACCAGCAAAGGAGAGAATAATGCCCCCCCTTAAACATATCCCTGAAGTTCTGCCTGTTTTGCTGACGGCAGTGCTTATCGCCTGTGGAGCCGGCAGCCCAAATCCGAAATCCTCCTCGGCCCAGCAGGAGAGCGCCGCTGTTGCGCAAGGCTCCACCAGTCTCGCATCGGACTTTACGCTTAAAAATGTGCTCGGTGGAGCGGATATTTCACTTTCGAATCTCAAGGGCAAGGTGGTGATCGTGGATTTCTGGGCGACCTGGTGCGCACCCTGTATCAAGGGGATTCCGGAGTTTTCCGAGCTTCACCTGAAATACAAGGATCAGGGCCTCGAGGTGGTAGGCATTTCAGTGGACCGCGGCGGCCCTGCGGTTGTGAAAAAATTCATGGAGAAAAACAAGGTGCCCTATGCCATTGCAATGGCAACCATGGACGTGGTGGATGCTTACGAGGTGTACACAGGCATCCCGACCACCTTTGTGATCGACCGCAAGGGCCGGATTGTGGAAAAGGTGATCGGCTACCGTCCAAAGAGTTTTTTCGAGGACCATGTCAAGAATCTGCTCTGATTCTTCCAATGCATAATAAAGAAAACCCCTGGCAGAGATTCTGCCGGGGGTTTTTGTGTGCCTTTTTCAGTGCCGGTTTAACAGGCTGCAAAATCAAGGATCAGGCGTATTATCAGCCTTCAGCTCCGTGTCTTCTGGTGAATTTGTGTAATGGGCAGGCGGCAGTTTCTCCTGCACTTTTTTCCCATCCCGCTTGACAATTACTCCCGGAGCCCCAACCACCGTACAGTTGTCCGGCACATCGCGGTTGATCACCACGGTCTCAGCACCGATTTTGACATTGTTTCCGACCTTGATCGGCCCGAGCAGGGTGGCACTTGTGCCGATCAGCACGTCATTGCCTAGAGTCGGGTGGCGCTTGCCCGAGTAGTGGCCGGTTCCCCCGAGAGTCACCCCGTGAAACAGAACGCATCTGTCTCCTATCTCGGCGGTTTCCCCGATTACCACACCGGTACCGTGGTCGATAAAGAAACAGCAGCCGATTTTCGCCCCCGGATGTATCTCCACCCCTGCCCAGAAACGTGCCAGCACACTGATCAGGCGGGGGATTATCGGGATACCGAGCCCGCGCAGCCAGTGGGCGATACGGTACATCACGGTTGCGTGCCAGGGAGTATGGCAGAGCAGGGTTTCGAGCCAGTTCCTTGCCGCCGGATCGTTTTCCTTTATCGCTTTGAAATCCTGGATAGAATGTTTTATCATTGTTGAGTTAAAACCTCTCTATCGTGAACCAAATAATTTCTACATAAGTGGTGATCTATTCTAATCCCGGTAGTGATACATGTCAAGTGGGCATTTTACCCCGGCAATCCAGAAGGACAATCTGCTAGAGGGGTGTTGAAATTTCATCGATTTCCTTTTGGAGAAAAACGAAACAATGTCCGGGTTGAATTGAAACTGTTTAAGAAACGATCACTTGCTACGGCGTCCAGGGTTAAAGACCTGCTTATCGACATATCAACACGCCTCCAGGCTTTGCTCAAAAGAAGCCAAGCGGGGCAGCGGCTTGTCTTTCAAGCGTCTTGTGCGAAATTACCAGCTTCCTCCCGGATAAAGATTTTCCACAACCGGGGAGGTGTAGGTAGTGGTACTGTCCATCCTGAACTCCTCGCCCCAGTTTCCGTTTACGAAATCGATCGTCTCGATCCTCACGCTGTTGAACAGATGATCGCCAAGTTCGGTGCGTGAGGGATAGTTCAGGTTATTGCGCCTGGTGTTGTAGTCTACAATGCAGTCGAGCACGCTCCAGCCGTTGAGCTTGCCGTGGGGTGTGGAAACTGCGGGGTCCGGGTACTCGTTGGTAAAGGGAATGAAAAGGCACCAGTGTGGCTGGATCCAGCCGTCCTCTGCCACGAGGATCTCGCAGTTGACATCCCCGATAACAAAACTGTACCGGGCAGCATGGTCCACGCTGGAGGCAAGCTGCTGAAGCAGGAGGCTCATCTCGCCGCACTGGCCCCAGCCCTGCATCAGAAGGCCGCGTCCGCCGGTCAGATAAACCGCGTTTTCGGGTCCGACCACTGCCCTGGCCCAACGGGACAGCCAGCCCAGAGCCTCGATGCGGCTTCCGGTTTTCTCAAGGAAATAGCTGTAGATCGGCAGCGCGATCCGTCTGTAAGCCCATACCTCGGCCGGATCATCGTTATGGATAGTCGGATGGCGGTGGACAGGCA
>JAUVUV010000012.1 GCA_030604975.1 Candidatus Glassiibacteriota bacterium
GACTGTTTCTCCGGCCATTTTATCCAGCTCGACCACCGATCCCGGGCCGAGTTCCAGGATATCGCGCAACAGCATTTTCGTCCGTCCGAGTTCGATTGAGACATCGAGCTTTATGTCCAGTAGAAGTTCGAGTCTTTCTTTCTCCTTGTCGCTGATCCCGGCTATATCGGGAAAGCCAGCACCTACCTCGCCGCCTTCGGCCTCAGCCGCCTCTTCTTCGGCTGAGGTCTCTGCAGGAGCAGCCTCTGAAGATTCCAGGCCATTTAGTCCCATATCCTGATCGGCATCTTCGCCGGCTGGTTCCTCGTCTGCCGGAGAACCGGACGCCAGCGCTTCAGCAGCCTCTTTGATCATCGAGTATGGGGTAAGAAGGGCGATCTTGCCTTCACTCTTGCCTTCCACCTGAAATTCGAAGACCGAGGCAGTCATGTCATCTAGTTCCAGGCCGGAATCGGCCAGGGTGGAGAGTTTCGCTGATGAGGGCTGAAAGTCCACGGATTTGTTGAGCTTGCCGGACAAGGCGGTTGCCGTAGCACCCATCATCTGGTTAACCCCTTCCTGGATTGCGTCAATATGGTCCTCGCTGAACTCGGCTGTACCGTCTCCCATCATCATCAGGTCGCTGAGTTTAGCAACAAGTGGCTTATTGAAAAGGAAGGAGTTGGAGGCTTCAAAGCCTGTGGCGAATGCGCAATCCACGACAACTATTTCTTCCGGGAAGTCCGAACCGAGAGCCTCGCTATCAGCAGCGCCAGTACTCTGCCGGGCAATTTCTATCTTCTTATCCAGCAGGGTGGACATGACCACCGCGCTTTCCTCGGCCACAACATTGGCGAATTCCTCTAACGCCTTTTCTTCTTCCGGACTCATTGTAAAGTTACTCATTTGTGATTGCTCCTTCCCTGATTTCAGAGACTATCTGCACTGCCTTGTGCCCATGACAGATCCCGGGCTTGCCCCGGAATTTAGCCGTGTCTCCGATTATGACCTCCAGCATCTGATCCAGGCGGTTATCCAGACGTACGATGTCCCCTTCCTCGAGGTCAAGCACCTCGCGCAAGCTCAATTCCGTCTTGCCCAGGTTAACTGACAGGGGGATATCAGTCTTTCTCAACTTATGCTCGACTATGCTCTCATCGTGATGGGACCGTTTTCTCTGGTCATGTGCGATCTGATGTTGTGCCGAGAGTTTAGGCATGACATCTTCCAGCACGAAATAGGGGAAACAGAGATTAAGCAGGCTGCTGAAATCCGAAATCTTGACCTCGAATGAAATCATGATCGCTGTCTCGCCCGGAGGACTGATCTGGATCAGTTGGGGATTGGTTTCAAAATCTCTAAGTTCAAGCGTGAGCGGGGTGACATTCTGCCAAGCCCTGACCAGTTGTTCGAGGGCATTATCCACAAACTTTTTCATCACGTTCTGTTCAATGATCGTAATTTCCCGGGCTTCCTGAATAACTCCGCCCTCCCCACCAAAAGAGCGGTCGATAATATAGAGCACGAGCTGAGGGCTGATCTCCAGGATCGCATCACCCTCGAGTTCTTTGATATTGAAAATATAAACCGCGCTCGGATCGGCCATCGACATGATAAATTCGGAATAGGTAAGCTGGTCCACCGAGGTGAGATCTATATCTACAAGGCTTCTCAACCGGGTGGAAAGGTGAGTGGCAAAGCCACGTGCGAAAGATTCATGAATTGTCTGAATCGTGCGTAACTGGTCCTTGGAAACCCGGTTGGGATGCCTGAAATCATAGAGGCTGACCAGCTTTTCTTTATGCTCTTCGGCAGCAGCCTCTGGGACTGCCCCGACTGCTCCTTCACCTATTCCCTCGCCGGACAATAGGGCATCGATTTCTTCCTGAGACAAGATTTTACTCATAAGCCCCTACCACCCTTTTATTGAATTGTATACTTATGAAAGACCACTCTTGGAATAGTAAGGCCTGGAAACTTAGAAGAAAAATATTTTCTGATTATCACGTTCAGGTCGTCTTTTATTTCTTCTCGCAGGATCTGCTGGTCTTTGAAATCATCAAGCTCGTCCAGTCGTTTACGGCTGATCCTCTCGATAATCACACCACGAATCTCGGGTTCGACATCGGAGATCTTCTCCTTGATCTCTTTGGGGATATAGACATTGATCGAGATACTGAGATACCTCTGCCCTGCACTTCCCGCGGGGTTGACAATCACATCTTCTACTGGGAAAGTAACATAGTCGCTCAAATCTGTCACCGTTTCCCCCCTGGTCTCCTGGGTCTTTTTATCTTCCGGGCGGGACTTGATTTCAGGTAATTTCGGTTCAATATAGTATGAGACGATAAAATAAGCTAACAGCACCTGAACCATAATCATGGGCAGACCGATCAGAATCAAGGTTTTCAAGGACAGCTTACTTTTAGATGGCCCAGGAGATTCCTCCTGTTCTTCTTCCGTTACTTCCTGTGGTTCATCCGGCATGATTAATACTCCATCTTATTCACGGGTCCAGTTATCCCGTTGGGTAATGGATCAAGTATGTCTAAAGCGAATTGTTAGTATTACTTAAAAGGATCTTCGTTTTCCTTTTTGTATTCCATGAAAATTTCGATTCTTCTGTTTTTCGCACGACCCTCTTCAGTCGAGTTCTCAGCTACCGGCCTGTACTCACCGTAAGCCACGGGGGCCAGCCTGCTCGGATGTATCTTGGAGAACTGAACTGCAAACTGGACCACGCTCAACGCCCTGGCGAAAGACAGGTCCCAGTTTGACTCGTAAATACCCGAGATAATTCTTGTATTATCCGTGTGCCCTTCCACCCTGACCACGTTCGGCCATCCGCGGGCGATATCGAACATCTTCTCCAGCAGCGGATAAGATTCAGGCTTGATTTCAGCCCTTCCACTGTCAAAAAGCAGCGGCGAACTGATGCTGAGCGCCACCCCTTTGTCGGAAACGATTACTTTCACATCTGAACCCAGTCTCCTGGACTGGATGAAATCCTGAAGGCTCGATATCGATTTATCAACGATTGCCCGCTGAATGTTTCTCAAGGTCGGCAGCGGGATGTTTTCAAGCCTGACAATTGCGGGATCGTCTTTCATCACGCCGAACGCGCCGCGCAAGGAGCCAGCCGCCACAAAGAAATCCCGCTCAATGATAGTGCTCATCGAAACGATCAGCACGAAAAAGCAGAGCAGAAGCGACATCAGGTCGCTGAACGTGGTAAGCCAGGCCGGCGCTTTAGCCTCGCATTCACATTTATCTTTAGCCATTTAGAGCTTTACTCCAGGGCCTTGCTTTATTTTTCTACGATAGCTCTCCTCATTTTCGGCGAAATGAAGGAGGTAAGTTTTTGCTCAACAATTCTCGGGTTATCGCCTGACTGGATTGAAAGAATACCCTCGATCATCATTTCCTTGACCAGCACTTCCTCCTCGGAGCGTCTTTTGAGTTTTCCGGTAAGAGGAATAAAGACCAGATTTGCCACAAGCGCCCCGTAAAACGTGGTAATCAGGGCTATAGCCATTTGTGGTCCGATGGTCGAGGGATCACTCATCGTCTGCAGCATCAGCACCAGACCGATCAGAGTCCCGATCATGCCGAATGCGGGAGCCAGGGCACCTGCGGTGGCGAAAATACTCGCTCCGCTGGCGTGGCGTTTCTCGAGATAATCGAGTTCGGTAGTCAGGATGTTGCGCATCAGCTCAGGCTCGGTTCCGTCCACTGCAAGCTGGATACCCTTGGCCAGGAATTCGTCCTCGATCTCCTCCATGTGGCGCTCCAGGGCAAGGATACCCTCACGTCTGGCTCTCTCGGCAAAGGAGACAAGAGTGGCAATGGTCTCTGTTACCTGCTGGGCCTTAGAGAACAGCGTTTTCTTGACAACCGGAATCACGCCGACAAGCTCACTGATCGGGTAGTTGATAATCACTGCGCTACCAGTGCCGCCGACAACGATCATGATCGATGATAAACTGAAAAATGATAATAAACTGCCCGTCTGCGTAATGCCGAGCAGGATAACTGAGAATCCGGCGATCAAACCGATAACGGTGGTCAAATCCATTCTTTTACTCCGTGTTATTTAGTTTAAGATTTATACAACCGATTATTTTCCCCATTCGCGACCGGATTACTCCTTGGTTTCCTCTCCCAGTCCGGTTGCTACTTTATGCCAAAACGGCGGCAGTTGTCGACGGTATTCTACAACCTTGGCAACTATTTCCTCAACGGTTTCTTTTACCATATACTTTTTGCCGGTAATAAGGCTGATTATCGTATCCGGGGTTTTTTCGATCGTTTCAATCAACTCTGCATTAACTACCATTACTTCACCGTTAAATTTGGTTACTGATATCAATTGCCCTCCCTCGCCGTATTAAGGGAAACAAAAGCCCTCAACTTAATAATTCGACACAAAAAACGAAATTATAAGTAAAAAAAGCCTCCTGCCAAACTTTGTCTGTTATTCCGAATGAGCTGCCGCCGAAAGTCATGAACACCCCAGAGCGGCAGTAGGGCTACGTTTGGAATTTCGCAAGAAACATACCAATAGCTTCGCCCTGCTGCACCTGGCAGCAAATTGCATCCACACAGGTCCTGAATGTTATTGCATCCTGATGTAACACCCTGTTACTCAAACAGTTATTTCCGCTTTTAATATATTCTAATTGCTTTCCAAATGCAAGTATCCGCCTCTGTTGGAATTCTATCTCATCATCCTTTAAGGATTCTTTTTCCGCTCTTTAAGGGTTAAAAATAACAAGGGGGCCCGGCTGTCGAACCCCCTCATCATTGAGTTATCCCGTCTTATTTTCAGAATTACCGGGCCAGGTTAACCACCTCTTGGAGCAGAGTGTCGGTAGAAGTTATAATCCGGGCATTGGCCTGGAATCCGCGCTGGGTAGTGATGATATTTGCGAATTCCTGGGCCAGGTCCACATTCGAGCTTTCGAGAAAACCGCTCGAGATGTCGCCCTGGATATTGGTTCCCGCCTCACCGACTACGGCTACACCGGAGTTAGCCGATTCGAGGTAGTTATTTTTGCCATTCTTTTGCAGGCCGCCCGGGTTGTTGAAACTCGCCAGCACCAACTTTCCGAGTGTCTTGGTTACGCCGTTACTGAATACGCCGGTGAAGACACCGGTGTTATCAATCTCAAGCGAGCTCAGTTTACCGGCTGCGAAACCGTCCTGGCTAGAGATGATGGCGGTGGAAGGACCGCGGAACTGGGTCATTCCATCGAAACCACCGATAGTTCCCATATCCAGCATAATCTCCATCCGGTCGGCGCCGTTGTTGGGGTCAAAACCGAAAGTGGAACTGCGATCCCTGACAGTGAATCCCTGCATACTGCCGTCCGGATTGAAAATCACCGTGCCTTCGTTGCCGGTGAGCGCGGTCTCGTTGCCAGTAAGCCTGATAGACCAGTCCCACTGCCCGGGGACATCGGTGGTAATTGCGTTGGAGCCTCTCTGCAGATCCCTGAAAGCCGCAGCCAGTCTGAACGGGAAGTTAGGCAGTGTTGGCCGCAGGTTGTCAGGGTTATCCTCAAAAGTGATATTGATCGCGGTGAGCGAGGCCCTCGGTGTGTCATCGGTCATGATAATCTGGCCGTTGGCGTTAATCGCGGCAGTTGCACCGCTGCCATCTCCACCGGCCGATGTCGACTCATAAAGAACATTAATTTTGTCCAGCAGGTCCTGAACTGTCGTGGGCTCTGTTCCACCCTCAATTACCATGGTTCTAGAGACTGGCAAGCCTCTAGCGGAAGTACCGGTGATTCTTATGATATCGCCCGCTCTGGGTTGAGCATCGCCTTTTCTCACGTTTTCCAGGTCGGTGGTATCAATGCTCCAGAGATCGATGATATCTGTTTCAACCAGTGCCGGACTTATCGGCTGGAGATCCAGTGGTCCTGCTTCAGGATCCTGGCTGGAAATCATCAGTGGAGCTGCGGTAGAGATAAGTTTCTGCTCCACTGCCGGCAGTTCCTGTGTAGACTTGACCAGGGTCATAATCACGTTATGCGTTTCACCGAAAGAATCAAACGCGCTGATAGAGGCGATATGCGAGCCGGCATCCCGGCCTGTCTGGGTCAGGTTGAACGCTGCCAGCGAAATTGAGCTTGTCGCGTTACCATCCACGCTGATATTGTTGTAATCCTCTTCGTTTCCGGGAATTCCATCGAGAGCCAGCTCGTTGGCGTCATCGAAGCCCAGGGCGTCGAACAGATCCACCCCGCCCATCGGAACCGGCTGAGTGCCACGAAGTATTTTAAGACTTGCGGACGGACGGTTTGTTTCAAAAGAAATCGCGGCTGCTCCCCTGCTGTAATCTACAAAAGCGGTAAGCACTCCGCTGAGGTTTGCATTGGAGTTAATAGCCGCATTCAGACCAGCCACCAGGTCTTCCACATCCGCGTAGACCAGGGGGACAACACTGATCGTTTGAGAGGGGTCGTCTTCGACCTGGACCCGAAACTGGTTGGTGGACTTGAGAGTGGTCAGGTTCAATCCGCCTTCACCGACTCCCAGGCCTTCCTGACCGGGGGTGAGTCCCAGATCGAGCAGGGATGTCTGATCACCAGCA
This sequence comes from Candidatus Glassiibacteriota bacterium, assembly GCA_030604975.1. Classification (GTDB taxonomy): domain Bacteria; phylum Gemmatimonadota; class Glassbacteria; order GWA2-58-10; family GWA2-58-10; genus JAUVUV01. Next base: position 6,581 of record JAUVUV010000012.1, read on the forward strand.
GGCACGATGTTGAAACGGATGAAATCGCTCGGGCTGGTGGTAAGGAACCTGAGTGCGTTGTCCTGAGTGGCGACCACCTGGATTGTCCCGGCGAGTTGGAGATCGTTGTTGATACCCTGATTGATTGCGTTGACCAGTTCGGTGATATCATCGTAAACTCCGTCGCCGTTGGCATCAGGCATGACTGTTATCACGTTGTCGCGGCCCTGATCAATCCCACCCACGGCAATCACCAACTGGCGGGAAAACTGAATGCCCTGGACATCGGATGCAAACTGGAAACCTCCGGCAGGAAAAATCAGCGGGCTGCCGGTAACCTGTGCCGAGGCTTCGGGCACAAAACTGTCCTGGACAATATTACCGAGCACCGAGGCCGAGTTTGCATCCTCTTCAAAGGCCAGACTGATCGAGGTCTGGCTGGCTCCTGCTGATTCATCTACCATTATGATCTGACCATTTGAATCGATAGAGGCAGTAACTCCGGAGAAAGCGTTGTTGATCACGTTGACCAGCGATGCGAGTGTGGTTCCATCTCTGGCCACGGTGCTGCCGTCAGGCAACAGCTCGGTTCCGCTACCATAGCGGAAAATCGCAGTGATAACTGTGCCAATCGGGTCGGTACCACTGATTTTGATCCTGTCGCCTTCATCCAGTGTATTAATCGTCTGGGCCAGATCGTTGATATCCGTTACTCCGGTTGCCACCTGGCCTGTTGCCCGGATAGTAAACGGCACACCGATGGTAAGGGTGTTGGCCAGCACGCCCGAATCTGCGTCGAGGTTATCTGTGAACTCGACACGGGTAGTGAATTTGGCCGGCGTGGTGAGACCGATAGGAATTATCATGTCCTCAATCGGAGAACCGGACGGGATTACACCAGCAGTATTGGCGAGTCTTCCCTGGATCATGTATCCTGTGCCGTTCTGCACCAGGTTGCCTCTACCGTCAAACTGGAAGGCGCCTGCACGGGTGTAGAGATTGCGCTGGCCGTCGCGCACTACGAAAAATCCTTCACCCTGAATGGCCATATCAGTGGTCACCCCGGTGGACTCCAGGGTTCCCTGGGTGAAAAGATTATCGATACTGGCAACTCCTACGCCCAGGCCGAATTCGATCGGGTTTACACCGCCGTTGCCTCCTTCTATCGGACGCCTGGACTCTGCGATTGTCTGCACGAGATATTCGCTGAAAGTGACTCTTGAAGCCTTGAACCCGGCGGTATTGGAATTGGCGATATTGTTACCGATCACGCTGAGCCGGGTCGCGTTTGCCTTAAGACCGGATACGCCGCTTTGAAGTGTACTCTCTAAACTCATTTGTCGACCTCCTTGTCTTTCGCTTACCACCACATCATGCGGTGGTGCTTTGGGTGTTTATAAACCAACAATAGGAACAGGTGCATTAGCCAAGTATTATTCCTCAGATTAAACCGCCATTTTCTTTAGGCAGGACAACCTCGATGATGTTTTCTAGGGCGACCTCCTCCTCACCGACCAGGAGGATGGCCCTGTTATCGAAATAACGCACACCGGTTACCAGGCCCATCATGAAAGTCACCGTGGCGATCCTGTTACTGTCATAGTCGGAGGCAAGCACTTCCACATAGTAAGAGCCCTCAGGCAACCTCTCTCCGCTCTCGTCTTTGCCGTCCCATCCCACCCCCACTCCACCACCGGGCATGGCTCCGAGATCGAGCGATCTTACCATAGTTCCTGCCGAATTGTAAATATTAACCAACGTTTCCGCCGAAGCCCTCTCCTGGTTGAAACGAATCTCCAGATCGCCTTCTTCGGAGAGATGAACCTGGTTGCCCACTGCGTGAACTTCCTTGCCGATGAAAGTTGTGGCAATGCTGTTATTAAGCGAACTGGCGATAAAGCCGTTTATTTCCAGATTCTCGCCCAGAGCTTTATTCATTCCCATGAGCTGTTCGAGACTCGAAAACTGGGCCAACTGGGACGCAAATTCCTGGTTGCTCGCAGGGTTCAACGGGTCCTGATTCTGCAGTTGCACCACGAGTAGCTTGAGGAAATCGTCTTTCAGCAGTTGAGCTCTGTTCTGAATCGAATCCACTCCTGAGGCCTGCGAGGCCCAGGCAGCGCTCTCATTTGTAATACTAGCAATATCCATTGAGCAAACTTCTCCTTTCGATCCTGAATCAGGCCACCCATTCGAGGGTGCTGTAAGAGTATCTATTCACTATTATTTTGGAATCATTGGCGCTATGCTCGAAATCCTCGCCATCGGCGGCAAAAGTGAGCTCCTCGCCCTCTGTTCTCAGGCCACCTTGTGAACGCCACCCACCTTCTCTGTGGGTTTCCGTAAAGGCCTGTCTTTGCTCCTGGTTCCCATCCTGGCGCACATCAACACTGAACTTTTCCACTTTCAAGCCCTGCTCAGCCAGGGATTCTTTCAGCCGATAGAGGCTGCCTTCGATTAGAGAGCGCGCCTCTTGAGTTTCGACCTGAATCCGGGCAGTCAAGGAGTGATTTTCACCCAGAGTGAGGCGGACTCTCATCTGGCCCAAATGGTCCGGCTCAAGACGCATGCTGATCTCGCTCGTTCCTCCGAGCCGTATGAGGCGTGCTGCATTGATAATCTTTTCAAAAACTTCGGCCTGGTTCACCGGCCAGGTCGGCCGCGGAGCCTGCGCTTGATCGACTTTCTGGGCCGGATCACTCAGGGAACTCAACTCGCTGCGGAATGAGGAGAAAAGCTGCCCGGCTTTCACCTTGTCCGACACCTCACCGCGCTCGAGCCTGGCAAGCAGTTCATCGCTGTCAACGCCCTGTTCCAGCAGGGTTTTTAACATTTCTTCCATCCCACCTTCGCCTTTTATTTCTTCCAGGCTTGAAAGCAGATTGGAGTTTCCTGCGGCTGATGAGCCGGCGTTGTTCGCGCTGAGCTTCACATATTCCACCGTGGCATTATATCTGGCACCGGAATTACGGGAGATCCGGTTCCGGTTTCCTCCGGCGATGTTAACAGGAACTGTAATATAAGAAAGCACCCCTGAAATTTTTTCTGCTGTATCGAGTCCGGCTGCCGTGTTAATTGCGCCACCGGTATTTTTAATATTGACCGGATCCGAGCCGAGGGAGCGAATATCGTTTATTCTCTGTCTGCTGTCGGCCCAAGAAGCCGAATCCACTCTTTCGGCGGAGGCTTTTGAACCCTGGAGAACTTCCTCGAGCCTAAATGTCATGCCTTCTGCTACACCGTTTCTGAAGTCCGAGTTCTGGCCAGGCACGTACGCGGCCTCCCCGGTTGGCACCTGGCCGGTATTTACACCCTTAGCCGAAAGTATGTAAGACTGGGTGCTGGCGCTTGAATTTTCCCCGGCACCGGAAGCCTGAGAGCCAGTCGGAACACGGCTATTCGGGGAATTCTCAAGTATTGAAGATACGAGTGAGGAAATCTTCCTGGCCGCTTCAGCCAGAATTTCCGTCGTTTTGCCTGTCTCGCCGGAAGCTGCCGGACCTCCGTCTGTCAGATGATAATTCTGGGGCTGGATCGTTTTTCCTTCGCTGCTCACAACTTGCAAAACAGAGCCGCGCGGTTCTTCGCTCTGGATCTGGTTGGACTGTAATATATTTTTGTTTTCTGATAAGATTTCAGGCGATATTCTGTCTTGGATAACAATATCTCTTAGGGTTATTTCACTTGAATTAACAACCAACAATTTTTCTGTAGTTTGCCCGTTATGCATGCCACTGCTATTAACTTCTAAACTGTTTTGCTGCCCACTGTTATGGGAAAGGATCGGTGCTTCTGCCGAATTTCCATTTCCGGCCTTTAAAGTCTCAGGTTCAGCATTTGCCTGCTGGCCGGACTGAGCGATCAGCGACTTGATTTCTCTTGCCAGAGAATCGAGCGTAGCTTTCTGTTCTTCGGGTGAGAGATCCTCGAGCCGGGCCAGATGATCGAACATCGAAATGATTTCCCTGAACCTTTCCGGGTCACCGTCCCGGACTGTTTGGTTCAGGGCCTGCCTCAGAATATTTGCCAGAACCAGCAGGGCTTTCTTTTCGAGTACGGTGTCAGCCACCCTCGTAGCGGATATCTCAACCTGTCCGGTCTCGGCCGGGATATTGCCTTCAAGCTTATCCAGAAAAGCTTTCACGGCTTCGAGCACTGTGGATGCATTCTCTGCCAGCGTTTCAGTCTGGTTCATATTTATTGTTTCCAATAGATTTATATCGGTTAACTCAGCCTCTACTGGGGAACTCTCCCCTGACGGAGAGGTGGCCTGGCTCAAGGATTGCAATCCTTGCAGCCAGTTGCCGGAAGGCTCTGCAATTTCAAAATGTGTCAGGATACGCAGTAATTCTGAAATCCTTGCTGCCACAGCTTTGAATTCGGTGTCCGGATTATCCAACTGGGAATTCTGATCTAAGCCGTAAGGTTCCTCAGAGGGTGCCATGAAGGTGAGAAAATATTGCAGCTCGTTTGAGCTGCTGCTGCCTGTCTGCTCAGATGGGCTACCGGCTTCCTGCGGCCTGAGAGTAAGTGTAGCCGCCATAAGCGAAAAGGAATCAGCGCCGTTTTCACCACCCTTGAAAAAAACAAGTACGGGAAGTGAGGCCTCTGTGCTTTCCGCCGCTGTTGCATTGAGCAGAGTCTGAAGGTCTGATTCCTGAACCAAGACAACCGCGCTGCTGTTTGAAATATTCTGTCCCAGAGTGTCCAGCAGGCCGATGCCATTCAAATCTGTCTTTTCAAGGTCGAAAATGACCTCCAGAGGTGCAAATTTTCTGTCGGAGATTTGGTTAAGGAAACTTAATACTTTTCCCAGTGACTCAGAGATACCGAAGAGGTGGGAATTATCAACTGTGGGAGAAAAGTCTTTGGTGGGGATTAGACCGGAGGCGTGTAAATCGTTGATCAGATCGGACGGCAGTTTAAAGGTATTCGAAGTAGCACCGGTTCCGACATCATTTTCTGCCTGCACTAAACCATCGTCAGCCAGAATGTTGGCCACTAGCCTCTCAAATGATGTTCCAGCGGTCGAACCGGGTTCCGCAACACCTTGACCGCTGTCTAATAGAACAGGTCCAATGGGGATTTGCGCTATTGGAAAGCCGTTAATCATTTAGTTTTCTTCCCTGAAAAATCTCTTCCATCCATGGAATTCCGGCTTGGTTTGCTTAGCGCAAACTGTGTGCCAATCATGGGGTGATGACTTTCCGGAGTCTGGAATTATATCTATTTCATTGTTTTCAGTAGGGTTAGAATGAATGGAATATCTTCTTTTGGGAAAATATCGCCTGATTAAAAATAATTTTTTATTTTCCAACCGTGACAATATTGCCCAATCGTACAGTACTTTTTTCCTCACTTTGCCAGAGAGCAGCCCAATATGACAGGCAATCTACTGCGCATAACCGATCTTCCATGGTACATCTGGATAGAGCCGGCAACCATATCAATTTCCGTAGATTTATTTTCTGAAAAAAGATATAAGTTGAAACGAATAAGGGAAATCGGAGTACTTTATATAATACAACTACAATTCACATTCATTTTTTTTTTATGGGATTCAATTTAACGCCGCGCTTTCTTGACTCTTTCAGTTGGCTTGAGTACAATTGTTGTCGCGCAATTATTTGGGAAAAAGCTCTGAATCTGAATGCGTCCGGGAGGAGAGTCTGATTAATCATTCTGGAAAAGATATTCAACCAATACCGTTTTTGCACCGGGTGAAGTACTCTTGTCTAATACTTCCAGTTCTTTGCCTGTTGATGGCTTTACCCGCACAGGCTCAATGGTTGGTAGGCAAAATCACGATTGAAGGCAATGCGCAGGTAAACGATAGACTCATCAGGGACAGGATGAACTTGAAAAAAGGCAAGTCTTATGCTGAATGGAAAATCGAGCAAGACCGGGCGATGATTTTTGCCCTGTACCACAGCAGGGGATTTCTGCAGGCGGAGGTGGAAGAATTCGAAAAAAAGATAAATATCGACGAGCAGAAGGTCGATATCCTGATCCGGATCAGGGAAGGGATGCAAACTATTCTGAAGAAAATAGAGCTTGCCGGGAATACCGTGTTCGCCTCGAAAGACCTTCTGGGACTGGAGGAAATCCAGCTCGGAAGGCCTCTGGATGCCAGGAAACTCAGCCGCCTTCGGCAGGAAATCCTCAACCGTTACAATAGCAAGGGCTACCTTTATGCCGAGGTTAAAGACAGGTATTACTTCCCTACCGGTGAGTTGAACGCAGAGGTTTATTTCGATATTGATGAGGGGAGGCGGATTAGAGTCGGCCAGATAGAAATCGTGGGGAACAAAAAGATTCAGACTTACATTATCAGGAAAGCCTTGGAGATCAAGCACGGAGAGGTCTATACCGAAGAAAAAATGCGCAAGAGCAAAGCCAACCTTTACCGTATCGCAATCCTGAAAGATATAAGGCACGAACTCCATGGTTTGGAGGAAAAAAGTGAGGTTGTTGATATAGTTATCAGTGTTTCCGAGGGTGATTTCCGCTCGGTCGGTGTCGGTGGAGGTATCGGTGATGTGGACGGACTCAGGGGCTGGCTCGAATGGGGCCATTACAACATGCTCTCCCGGGCTTTCAGCCTCACGCAGCTTACGCGGCTAACCTATCAGCCTTTTGAGGAACAGCCGGCTTATGAATACTCTTATTCCTCCTCTCTTACCCTTCGGCAGCCGTACTTTCTTTATTCCAGGATAGAGGCCAGCACGACTGGTTTGTTCGAAAAAGTCTCCTACGCACACCACGATGAAGAAAAACTGGCCCTGAACCTCCTGTTTCGCAACATGGTTACCGAAAGACGGGAAATAAGTCTTTTGACAGAGTTGAATAAACGAAACATATTCAACGTGGACACTCTCACCGCCGACCAGAGTATTATCGACAACCGGGGCAATAAGATCACCAGTCTCATCTCTCCGCTTTTTATGTCTGACCACAGGGACGACCGTTTCAACCCGACGCGGGGCTATACGATTATGATCAAATCATCGCTCGCCGGGGGGCCGTTCCTGTTCGGCTCGATTAATTTCTATGGATTCAGCGTTGAAGGAACCTACTTTCAGCCGTTGTGGATTCCTGGAGCCAAAACACCCCTGGTGCTTGCCGGTAAAATAAAGCTTGGGGTGATCCGGGAGTTCGGCAGCACGCCCTCGGTTCCCCCCACCGAAGCTTTCAATATCGGGGGCGGGAAAAACCTGAGAGGATACAGCGAGCTTTCGATCGGCCCGATCAATGACCGCAACGTGCCCGGTAACGTGCTCGTACAGTCAAATTTCGAGCTGCGCTATCCGATCTGGCGCGAGTTGGGTGGGGTGCTGTTCCTGGATGCGGCAAATGTCTTTCGTGACTTTTATTCCGACGAACGGTTTCATCTTCTGACCACTGCCGGTGTGGGCCTGCGCTACCGCACTCCTGTGGGCCCCTTGCGTATCGATGGAGCATTAAAGCTCAATAATATCTCCTCCAGCCGTCTGGCATCAGCCGGAGAATTGCTGGCAAAAGAAAGAGACAGCTGGGGCAGAATTCATTTCGGTATCGGGCACACTTTTTAACCCTGGTTACCGGTTTTATCATAATTATTGTTCTGTTCGCACATTTTTCCATTTAGAGGGTAATACTTATTGCCATTTATGCACGAGTGGCTTCATAATATATTTCTC
>JAUVUV010000321.1 GCA_030604975.1 Candidatus Glassiibacteriota bacterium
GCAAGCTGGTTCAAGAATTTTCCCGGGACCGACACTATGCCAGAAGAGGAGCTGCGCAGGCTCCACCCGGACATCCCACCCTGGCCTGACCCGGATGGCGGCGGTGCTGTCTACCTGCTGATAATCGAAAGGCTGATGAACATGGCTTTCGCCTATATGCTCACTGGAGACGAGCGGTTCCTGGCAGTAGTCGAACGCCTGAAGACCGTGGCTGCTTACGGTACGGGCGGAGCGACCAGCCCCGAAGGCCTGGGCGGCAGCGAGGATTATGTGGCACTCAACGAATATCTCAGCCTGTTCTACGACTGGTTCTACGATCATCTCTCACCTGCCAGCCGCTCGGCAGTGCTCGGAAGCCTTCGCTGGCGAACCGAGCATATTGTGAACAACTACTCCTGGCGTCAGCGCAAAGGCAAGAGAGTTTATCCTTATAGCCTCGCAGTCTGCGGATCGAGCCACCCGTTCGAGAATATCAACTACACTGTTCCGGCAGGGCTTGCCGCTTACGAGGCTGGAGGCGTTTTTCGCACGACTTACCAGCTTGCGGTCAACTATTACAGCGGGGTGAACAACCCGTTCGGCCCGGAGGACGCCTGGAATGAAGGCCCTGGCTACGGGCTGTCCAAGTTCAAGTGGATGATGTATGCAATCTGCTATTACGATATGAGTCTTGAAGAGGCAAATTTCGGACTGAATCCGTTTCTTGCCGAAATCGGCGAGTTTTTTACCCGCATGGCGCCCCTGGGGCTGCACCACCTTTCGTTCGGCAATATCGGAATCATGGAGCCCTACTACCTGAACAACCGGCTTTCCTCGTTCCGGAAACTTGCCTACCTGACCTCCGAAAAGCGCTTTCTGCAAAGCTGGGAGGATGCCGACCGGAGACTGGAGCAGATCGGGTACAGCCGTCACCGCAAGTATTCCCGCCCCTGGATCGAATACGCCCTCCCCTTTTACTATCCAGAGCCTGAATTGGAACCGGAAATTTCGATAAGCAGGTTCTTTCCGGACGGGGGCTGGGTGGGAGCGAGCACCCTGTATCCAGGCAGACTCGACAATTTCAAGAACTCGCTTGGAATCAACTTCCACGCCAGGCCCAGGGGGTCATTCAACCATTCCTTTTTCGGAGACAACAGTTTCCAGATCTATGCCTACGGGCAGAATATCACCCACGCCGGAGGGAGCACCCAGAACGGCGACCGCCACGCTCACCACTCGATGAGCCAGAACGTGGTTCTGGTGGACGGCCTCGGGCAGGCCCAGCCGAACCACTCGCGCATGAGAAATTTCCGCAAGAAACTGTTTAAGCCCTATGCTGCGCGTATCGCCCGCTACCGGGAGCAGGACGCTACTGTCTATTTCAAGGGCGAGGCGGCGAACTCCTACATCCAGTACCCCTACCGCTACCGGGAATTCTGGGGCCATCTGGGCGACGGCGAGACCAACCCATATGATTAAAAGGACCTGTCTTATCTCACCCGGGCCGACCGGCATGTGCTTTTTGTCGATGGCCGCTATTTCGTGATGCTGGATGATCTGGCAGTTTCGAAGGATCGCCCCGGGGGAAGCCGGTTCAGCTGGCTCTATCACGTGCTTCAGGATGTTCCGCTGGTGTGGGAGGCGGAAACGGGCAGTTTCAGCTACAGGATCGAGGATGTGACAACCCTGGTAAAGGTGATATGCGCCGAGGAATTCGCTTTCGAGGACCGTCAGAAACAGCAAGGGCTGGTTAATCCGATCACCGGGGAGAACTACACAGAGTGGGTGAGAAAGATCCAACGCTATGATAATAACTACACCGGCCCGTACCCTGAGGTGGTTACCCACAATATCTGGATCACGAACCGCAATCCCGCCTACGAGTTGCGCTACCTTACGGTAATTTATCCCTACCGCGAGGGCGATCCTGTGCCTCTGGTCGAGCGCCTTGACGGTCTGACTGTCAGGGTGAGTTGCGGCCGTCAGACCGAGATGGTGACTTTTGCGCCCGACCTTCACCCGGAAGCCGAGTTCCAGGTTGAGCTGTAATAAGTTGGGCAAGCCGGCAGTCTGGATCTGCAATCATTTTCTGTTATAACAACCGGGCACATCATGCCATGCCCCTGTCTTTTAAAATAGAAAGGCACTCTTTGTTAAACTTTTCTTGGTTGATTGACACTCAATTGGTGCAAAATTATATTAAATTCTGGAAATATTTAGATTTAGTTCATCCATAGATTCTTTCGATTTTTCCGGGAATTATTCTGTCTGACTTTATTAAAAGGCACTATTTGCAACAAATCTTAGTCAATGGATTAGTACTGATAACTGCTATTTTTCGCTTCGGAGTTTATTATTATCGATAAACAGGTACAGAGTTTCCGGGCATATTTATAAGAATCGAAGAACTGATTCGAATCCCTTAAACCCGGTGCCTGTTTCGCGGGGTATGCCATGATAGAAAAAATATTTGCACTTTTGCTCGCCGTGTGCTCGGTGGCTGTTGCCCAGGAGCAACGCGGTCGAAAGCTCCTGTTGGATGATGTGGCCGCGGTTGTGGGAGGGGAGGTTATCCTTTCCAGTGAGATCAAGGGAGCGGTGATTGAGGCTGCGAGGCTGGGTCAGATTTCAATCGCCGATACAGCCACATTGCGTCAGCTCTCGGAGAGAGTTCTCGATGCGGAGATCGCCGGTAAGGTCCTGCTTCACCACGCCAAGGAGTCTAAGATCGAGGTCTCCGACGACCAGATAAACCAGCTGGTCGAGAACAAGTTCAACGAGATGCGAAGAAGGTTTCCCAGCGAGCAGGCCTTTCAGCAGGCTCTTGAGGATGCTGGGCAGACTTTGCTAAGGCTGAAAGAGATCTACCGCCAGCAGGCCAGAGAGGAAAGCCTGGGCCAGAATTATCTTCGGGAGCACAGCCACGAATTGCCACGGGTCAAGGTGAGCGAGGAGGAGGCGAGGGAATTCTTCGAAAGCCAGTCAGTAGGAGCAAGCCCCGAGCAGGTTAAGTTCCAGCACATGATTATCGCTCCGGAGCCCGGAGAGGAGGTGATGGCCGAAGCAAAAGCCCGGATCGATTCGATATATAAGCTTTATCAAGATGGCGCTGATTTTGCATACCTTGCAGAACGTCACTCGGACGGCCCCTCGGCGGCAAAGGGAGGGGACATCGGTTTCTTTTCCAAGGGGGATATGGTCAAGGAATTCGAGGAGGCTGCATTCGATATGCGGGTCGGCGAGGTGCGAATGGTGAAGAGCAAATACGGCTGGCACCTGGTCAGAGTCGAGGCCAGGCGGCAGAAAGAAGTACGGGCACGACATATCTTGGCCACAACAGCAGTCAGGGCTGAGGACTGGGAACGCGCCAGGCAGCTTGCTGAAAGCCTGTACCAGAGGATCCTGGAGAGTGAAAATTTCTACAAACTCGCCAGGGAATACGGTGAGGATCCATCAGAACTGGCCGAATCCCCTGGTTTCGTAATCTTGGATAACATTCAACCGGCGGAAGTGAGGGATGCGCTCAAAGGCCCCTTAACCCCCGTGCCCAATACCTCGCACCGCATCTCCAATGCCATACCAATGAAACCTCACGGTTACCTGTTGGTGTTTGAGATCGAGCGCAAAGAAGCAGCCCCTCTCCAGTTCGAGGACGTGCGCCAGCGGATCATGAACCAATTGCAGCAGACTAAGGCGATCGAGGCTTACATTGAAGAGCTTCGAAAGAAAACGTACATCGACATACGTTTCAAAGGCTGGATTCCCACTGCCGAATGATTCTGAAACACCTCATACTGAGGAGTCCGCAGGTATGCCGGTGCTGGCCTTGACCATGGGTGATGCCCGCGGTATCGGTCCTGAAGTTCTGCTTAA
>JAUVUV010000125.1 GCA_030604975.1 Candidatus Glassiibacteriota bacterium
CCGCCATTAAGGGATTAGAGCAAGATTGACAAATTTCTCGCATTTTTCGCTCCTTTTTATTATTATCCGCTGCGTTAATTTTATCTGTATCGGCTCAATTGATGAATGACAGTTTTTATCGGCTTTTAATTCAGGAGGTTTTTCATGAAAGCGGTTGTAGATCCCGATCTTTGCACTGGTTGCGGCCTCTGTGTCGATGTCTGCCTTGAGGTTTTCGAGATGGAAGGCGAAATTGCAATAGTCATAGTAGATGAAGTGCCTGAGGATGCTGAGGATACAGCCCGGGAAGCTGTGGAAAGCTGCCCGGTTGAAGCTATCACCATAGAATAACCAATCGCAATTTATAAAGGCCCAGGATTGACCATGTACTGGGCCTTTTTATTCTACCGCCAGAGTCTTTTCTACGATCCTTATTTTTAATCCCGCAAATTTTCCACCCCCATATTGATAATTTATCCCTGGCGTATTAAACTTTTTTATCTCCCATCTTGGAGTACGGTCAATTTCATATAGGGCTAAGGTGGAAAACATGACAGAGGGAAAAGGGGTGGTAATCCTGATCACCGGAAACGGCAAAGGCAAAACCTCCTCGGCGCTGGGACAGGCTTTCCGCGCCCTGGGACAGGGCTGGAAAGTCTGCTTTCTTCAATTCATCAAGGGCGAATGGACCACAGGCGAGAAAAAACTGGCGCAAAAGTTCACCGGCCAGCTCCTTTTCCGGTCTCTGGGGAAAGGGTTTACCTGGGAGGGAGAGCTTGCCGAGCATATCAAGGTGGGCCGCGAGGCTTTCCAGTTCGCTCGCAAAGAGATAATGCGCGGCAAGTATGACCTGGTGATCCTTGATGAACTGACCTACCTGATCCGCTATGAGATAATCACCGAGCAGGAGGTGCTGGAACTGATAGCCAAGCGCCCGGCCGGGCTTCATCTGGTGATTACCGGGCGAAATGCGACTAAGGGACTGATCGAGGCCTGCGACATAGTCTCCGAGATCAAAGCGATCAAATTCCCCCAGGATACTCCGGCCAGGGAGGGAATCGAGTACTGATACGGGGGCTATTAACAGCCCTTATAATATGGCCCCTGCTTTGTTCATCCCGCAAATTCCCGGTTTATAGCATCGAGGGTATTTTCACCAGGGCGAAATATCCGAAAACGATTGCCGAAACAGCCAGGCCCAGGGCGAAAAGCAGGCTTGGCTTGAGGATTTTTCTCGCCTCTCGGCTTAAAAGGCGGGGCATCACCACGTAAAGCGCCACGGCGACAATTACCGCTTGAAGGGGGGTCAGCAGCAGACCGTCGAGTATCGCCCCCACTTTTATAAGTCCAACCGGATTAAAACCGAACGTGTTGATGATCAGTATGTTGCTGACCAGGAAGATCAGTACAAAGATTCGGCGCACTCTTTGCGGCTTCAGTTTCTGCTCTGAGGAGGGGAAAAGCACTCTCAGGCAATCGGCCATGATACGGGGCCAGCCCGCGAACTGGCAGAGATTGGTACTGACCATTGCTGCGCTGCCGGCGATCAGGAACATCACAGCTCCAAACTTGCCCCAGAAACGTGCGAAAAGTTCGCTCAACTGTATCGCCACCTCCGGTCCGCTTGGCGCAAGCTGCATCTTGCCCAGAACGCTCACCCCGGCAATCATGAAACATACTGTAACCAGTGTGCCGACCACAAGCGCTGTAGTGGCGTCGGCATAGACCACGTGGCACCATCCCTTTAGTTTCTCTGCCGTTTCAGCGGTCATTTCCCGGAGAGATTTCACATCCGCCCTTTTGCCGAATCCGCCCACTGCCGCCTGCCCGAAACCGGATTCGAGGATCCAGTAGGAATACCAGACCTGGCTGGCGAACCCGCCTGCTGCCCAGCCCAGCACAGGCAGGATCTCGGCCCAGACATTGGTTCCGACAGCTCCGGACTCAATTGCCCAGGCAGGTATTTCGGGAATCCTGAAGCCGAACAAGCCCAGTAACAGTTGCTCAGACCCCGGAACAACCCGAACAGCCACGTAGATCACCCCGACCACCATCACCAGCACCAGGGAAGAGGCGATATATTTCAACGGGGCGAAACTTCCAGACCAGACAACACTCACACAGAAAATCGAAACGATCCAGCCCAGTACCATCTGGTTCACAGGAATGAGCGAATGGATGAATGCTGCGGCGGCTGTGGAAAGCCCCCCGATAGACACCGCCCCGGCAGAAAACTGGCCGAAAAGCACGATCCAGACCACCCAGTTTTTCGGCCCTGGCATCCGGCCGAACATGTCGATCATGCCCTCGCCGGTGCATACCGTATAGCGGGCCCCGGCCATGCCGATCACGTATTTCAGAAATATCGCCACAACAGGGACCCATAGTATCGCTATGCCCATTATCGCACCAAGCCGGGTGCAGAGAATTACCTCACCCGAGCCGATATACTCTCCCGCCCAGACCAGTCCGGGGCCTACCAGTGCAAGAATCGCTATTCCCCGCGGCGGAGTTTTTACCGAGCCTGCCACCTTTTCCATTGACCCTTTTCTCCCGCTCTAATTTATGGATATATCATTAACAAGATAAAGATTACCCGGTAAAAGCCGCTGTGTGACTTCCTCAAAGTGCTGTTTCCACCCTGAATCCCAGCTCCTCGAACACCGGTTTCAGCTTGACCAGTTCCACCGATAGCTCGACAATGCGGCTGGCCCACTCGCGCCGGACAGGATATTCCCTGCGCAGGCGGTCGAAATAGGCACCGCGCTCCTCCGGAGCGGCTTCTGCAATTTTACGTAAGGCCCTGTCATCGTTAATAATATCATAGCTTTCTGCTACTACCTTTCCTGTAAGCTCCTCTGCAAGGGAGAGCTTACCGTCAAGCTTGAGCCGTTCTCTATCCGGCGGAGGTAAAAATGCTTTCGGGTCCCATTCCGGTTCTCGTACGAAATACCGGCGGGCCGCCTCGTAGATCATCTGCGTCCCCCGCGCCTTGCCGTCATACGAATATCCCGCGATATGAGGTGTTGCGATCTCGGCTTTCTCCATCAGATTTATCGCGATATCCGGTTCGCCCTCCCAGACATCGAGCACAGCCGCACCTATCCGGCCCGAGTCGAGTCCCTCGGCCAGCGCGTTCGAATCCACGACCGCGCCGCGGCTGGTGTTGATCAGGATCGCGTCCGGCTTGAGCTGCTTGATAAATTTTGTATCAACCATGTGGTAAGTAGGGTAGGGGGTGCCTTTCTCGAGCGGCACATGAAGGGTGACAATATCCGCCCCCAGCGCCTCGTCCAGGTCGCGGTATTTCGGGTCGCCGGTTTTGTCGCGCAAGGGGGGATCGTTCAGGATTACTTTCATTCCCAGCGCCTTTGCCCGTGATTCTACCCGGCTTCCCACATTGCCCACCCCGATAATCCCGAGCCCTTTCTCGCGCAAGCGGAAATTTTTTCTTCCCGCCAGTTCGAACAAGGCCGCAACCACATACTCGGCCACGGAAACTGCGTTGCATCCCGGTGCCCAGGAAAACCCGATTCCAGCGCGTTCGAGGTAGGCTGTGTCCACGTGGTCAGTGCCGATAGTCGCTGTGCCGACAAAACGCACAGGGCTGCCGGCCAGAAGGCTTTCATCGACCCGGGTTACCGAGCGCACAGCCAGGATATCGCAGTCTGCCAGAATATCAGGAGTGATCTGCCTTCCGGGAACCAGGCGCACCTTACCCAGCAGCGAGAGAGCCTCTCTGGCGAACGGCATATTTTCATCGGCTACAATAATCAATGTTTAAAAGCCTTTCGAATGCTTACAGTATCTTTCGCTTTATTTGCGCTTGAAAAAAAATCTCTTCCTCCTTATATTATAACCCCTTAATTTATCAGTCTTTTTCAAAAAGGGGAGTAAAAAATTTCTTTACTTCTTCTCACCTGATTGTATTACGGGAGCAAAATAATGGACAAAGCGCAATTCGGCCTTATCGGATTGGCTGTGATGGGCGAAAACCTTGTGCTCAATATCGAACGAAACGGTTATTCCATGGCCGTGTTCAACCGGACCACTGAAAAAACCAAAAGGTTTGCCGAGATACGGGCCAAGGGCAAGAATATCAAGCCCTGCTACACCATCGAGGAGTTCGCAGCCAGTCTGGAGCCGCCGCGGAAAATCATTATCATGGTCAAAGCCGGGGAGGCGGTGGATGCCATGATCGGCAAGATCAAGCCGTACCTGGATCAGGGTGACATCCTGATCGACGGAGGCAACAGCCATTTTCCGGACACCGAGCGCAGGAGCCGACAGCTGTCCCAGGAGGGTTTCCGCTTTATCGGAACCGGTGTTTCCGGCGGCGAATACGGCGCGCTCTGGGGACCCAGTATCATGCCAGGCGGCCCGCGTGACGCCTATGACGAGATCTCCGAAATGCTGACCAAGATCTCGGCCAAAGTCAATGGCGAGCCTTGCGTAACCTATCTCGGCCCGCGCGGGGCGGGGCATTACGTGAAAATGGTGCACAACGGCATCGAGTACGGCGACATGCAGCTGATCAGCGAATCCTATGATGTGATGAAAAGGGTGCTGGGCCTTGATGCCGCCATGCTGGGCGAAATTTTTACCGAGTGGAACAAAGGAGAACTCTCCAGCTACCTGGTCGAGATCACTTCCCAGATCTTCAAAAGAATCGATCCGGATACAGGCAAGCCCCTCGTGGAGGTGATTCTCGACAAGGCCGGCCAGAAAGGCACCGGAAAGTGGACCAGCCAGAACGCTTTCGACCTGGGAAGCCCGATCCCTACGATCAACTCCGCAGTGGAGGGCAGGATTATCAGCGCCTACAAGGATGAGCGCGTGGCAGCTTCGAAGATCCTCTCCGGGCCAAAAGTGAGTTTCAGCGGCGACCCGGACAAGCTGATCGATGCCGTGCGCCAGGCACTTTATGCAAGCAAGATCTGCTCCTACGCCCAGGGCATGGCACTTCTCAAGGCGGCCAGCCGGGAATACGAGTACAACCTTGATTTCAAGGAATGCGCCCGTATCTGGCGCGGTGGCTGTATAATCCGCGCCCGCTTTCTGGACCTGATCACCGAGGCTTTCAAGAGCAAACCCGACCTGCCCAACCTTCTGGTGGATGATTTCTTCAAGGCAGAGGTGGAAAGCCGCCTGGATGCCTGGCGCTACGTGGTGAAAACCGCTGTGGAAAACGGTGTACCGATCCTCGGTTTCAGCGCCTCGCTGGCCTACTACGACGCCTACCGCAGCGAGCGTCTGCCGGCGAACCTGATCCAGGCCCAGCGGGACTATTTCGGCGCCCACACTTACGAGCGCACCGACAAGCCGGGAATCTTCCACACCGAGTGGATGGAAGAGTGATTGTTTTCAATCAACACTGATTATTTCAAACTTAAAGGGGAACCCGCATGCATAGCGGACTCCCCTTTTTTCTACTATTATATATTTGAACGGACATCTTATAGAGGGGGGTATAAGTTTTCTCAAAAAAGCGTGCAAACCCCCCGGACAAAAGTAATATTTTCAAGGGCTTGCGGACAAAATTCGAATTTCGAGTTTGAGAATAAACGAGAATTTATGGGGATTTTTTGGGGAAAAATGAGAAAAAAGTGAAAGATTTTGATAGGAAAATGATACAATTTGAAAACATTTTGAAATGTTTTGAAAAAATTAAGAAAGGATCATTTAACATGGAGCAATGATGGCAGCTTTAATTTTAATTAGAACCCTATTTTGTTTTTTTCATGGGTGAAAAGTCAGGTAAACAGCTTAATTTTTTCTTTGACCTGTTCGTAAGCGAATGGTTTAATTAAGTAATCATTGGCTCTGGCTTCACTTGCCTTTTTGATCAGCACACTTGAGTGGAAATCGCATATAATCACTACTGGGATCTCCCGGGTGGCTTCCTGGGCCTTAAGCTCTTTAAGAACTTCCAGGCCATTCATCCCCTGAATGCGTAAGTTCAATATAATAATGTCCGGTGTCTGCTTGAGAGCTATGGAGACGCCCATTTCCCCATCGAATGCCGCTAAAATATGGAATCCATCTCCGGCCAATTTCCTGAAAAGCTCCTGAAGGAATTTTTTATCATCTTCAACTACCAATATCCTCAAACCTTTCTCTCGCCAGATGATTTTCTTCCTAGCCCTTTCAATGTTATTCCGGGTTATTTCATCATCATCGTCTTCCACGATTTCAATCAGGGCTTTAAGATTAGTCTGCTTGTGTCCGACTTCACCGATAACCCAAACAGCACTTTCGCGCATTCTTGGATTGGCGTCCTGCAGCATTTCCAGTAGAAAGCTTTCTATATTCTTAAAACCCAAGTTCCATAAGGCTTTAAGAGTGTTGGCCCGGACCCGTTCGTTTTTGTCTCTTTTGTATTTCATAAGAATACCAAGCACTTTGCGGTCGCCCACTGCCTCAAGGGACTCGATGACATTAGCTCGCACCCGGGGATCCGGGTCATTGAGCAATTTTATCAATAA
>JAUVUV010000222.1 GCA_030604975.1 Candidatus Glassiibacteriota bacterium
CTTTTGCTGTGGAGAAAAGTAATACCTTTACCATAAACTCAAATCGTCCCAACCCCTGTGTTTCTCTAATCGTAGAGCAAGTATTTCTCTCTTACCCTTTTAAACTCTTCCAGCTCCCGGCTCCAGCTTGCCATGATCACCTCGACCGGCTCGCCCGCAGCGAGCCTCTTTTTTACATCGCCCCTGCCGATCCAGCGGTCTATCCGGCTCATGTCGAATGTATCGGGATAGAGGCGGGAAAGAGCGCTCAAAAGATGCATACCGGCCATGAGACTTTGCAGGCTGTCTCTGGCTGTGATCGCGGCACGTACCCCTCCGCAACGCATGCCCTCGAACTTGTGCGAGGTTGGAACGAAAACCGTGTCCCTGAACTCGATGCCCGCCACTCCGGCAGAGTTCAGCTCCCGCGCCAGCAGCCTGCCGTCCACGTATGGCGCGCCGCAGATTTCGAACGGGAGATCCGTCCCCCGCCCCACTGAAAAATTGGCTGCCTCCGTGATACCTAAACCCGGGTAAAGTATCGCCGCATCGAGGTTTCTCATGTTCGGCGAGGGATTGACCCACTTCATCCCTGTATCGTCGTAATACATCCAACGCCGCCAGCCCTGCATCCGTATCACCTCAAGAGGTGCACCGATGCCGAACTCCTCGTTGAACAACAGCGCCAGTTCACCCACAGTCATGCCGTGCCGCACCGGAATCGGGTGGTAAGCAATAAAATCCCCCTGGAGTTCTTTTTCGAGCACCGGCCCCTCGACTGCCAGCCCACTCACCGGGTTAGGCCGGTCGAGCACGTAGAACCTGATTTCTTGCTCTGTCGCGGCCTGCATACAGAGAGACAAGGTAGTAATGTAGGTGTAGAAGCGGGTTCCTATATCCTGGATATCGAATACCAGCGCGTCCAGCCCGCGCAGCCATTCCACCCGGGGCTTGCGTACCCTGCCATAGAGGCTATAAATTGGAATGTCGCTGTTTTCGAGGTGCTGCGAGAAATATTCGCCCTCGATAGTTCCTTTCAGACCGTGTTCAGGGCTGAAAATAGCCTCAAGCTGAAATTCATCGCTCCGGGAGAAAAGTTCTATGATTGACTGCCCGCGCCGGTCAACACCCGTGTGGTTGGTAATCACGCCGACTTTTGCACCTTTCAGCGGCGCGAAACCTTTTGCGACAAGCACGTCCAGCCCGCTGAGCACTTCCGGCCGCCCACCGGAATTCTGCTCATTTCCGCTTGCCAGGCACCCGGAAGCGATAAGAATCAAAAGTATCAGGCAACATAGGAGTTTCAATGGTTCTCTCCGACAGTGAAACTGGTTTGTCCTTTTCAAGTTAACAAAGAAATAATCAGTGGACAAGCCGCAATTCGCACACGAGACTTTTCCCATGTGCTGCTTGACAAAGATGTCCTCGTAAATATATGTTAACACCTTTAAAAGGGTGTTGAAATTTCATCGATTTCTTTTGTAGAAAAACGAAACAATGTCCGGGTTGAATTAAAACTGTTTAATAAACGATCACTTGCGTAGTAGGGGCACGGCGCGCCGTGTCCCTACTTATCGATTTATCAACACAGTTTAAATTTAGGGGAGTTTTCGTTGCGGGGGGGAAGGTGCAGCAAATTGTAGAAAAGGGAGCCGGGCTTGCTGTCAAACTTGCCCGGGAGGCCGGTGGAATACTGATGGAAAGTTTGGGAACCGGCATCGGGATCGAGCTGAAAGGCGAGATAAATCCAGTGACCGAATTCGATCGCAAGGTGGAGGAGTTCCTGGTGAGCGGAATTAGAAAGGAGTTCCCGGATCACGACTTTCTGGCCGAGGAACAGACCACACCGGAAGGCATCTCCCAGTTCCGCTGGGTGATCGATCCCATTGACGGCACCACAAATTACGCCCACGGTTATCCCTGCTTCGCAGTCTCTATCGCGCTGGAACACAAGGGAAGCGCATTGCTCGGGGTGATCTACCAGCCGGCCACAAGGGAGATGTTTACAGCCACTGCAGGTGGCGGAGCTTTTCTGAACGGACATCCGATGAAAGTTTCAAAGAAAGTGACAGGTCTGGAAAACTCATTTCTGGTAACCGGGTTTCCTTATAACCTGCGCCAGCCCGGAGTACTCGAACGCAATTTGAAGCGTTTCGCAAAGTTTCTCGGCGAAAGTTTCGCAGTGCGCCGGGATGGCTCGGCGGCTTACGATCTGGCCTGCCTGGCAGCGGGAAGGTTTGACGGGTTCTGGGAGGAGAACCTGAGCCCCTGGGATACGATTGCCGGCTATCTCATGGTGTGCGAAGCCGGTGGCGTGGTTACTGATTTCAATGGAGAAAAATTTGATCCGCTATCCAGTAAGTCGATCCTGGCCGCCGGCACGGAAGAACTTCACCGGAAAATGCTTTCTTTTCTGTCATAGCTGCAGCCTCGGCGGCGAATGATTCGAATAATCTTTCTGAAAGAATTCGGCTTGTTTGATGTTTAAAATAAATATTTCTCTTCATCACTGCCTGCTGGTTTTTGCCGCGTTTTTTGCCCTCGACACTTTCGAGCTTACCGCTGCAAAAGACCCGCTCACCCGCCTTCAGGATAGTTTCGGTGCACCGCCTGCTGTCCGAAGGAAAATCTACGCCGAGGTTATCCGCCTCTCGGGTCCCGCCGAGACCGACTCGATTGCTCTGTTGGCCCGGGCCGTTGCCTTGCAACAGAGGGCGATGGACCTTGAGGATGAGTATATCGACCGAATGATCAAAACCGCTCCGGCTTTTTCCGGAATCGAAAGAGCCAATCCACCCTTTCTCCCCGATTACCGGCGCGCCGCAGATGAGTTCGCCACCTTGCAAGTGCAATTTCCTTTCTCCGAATCATATGGAAAATACGCCCGACTGGTGGCTCGGTTCTGCAATGACGGTACGCGGCTGTACCAGGCCTCGCTCTCATTCAGGAGAAACTACCCGTTAAGCCGTTTCATACGAAGACTGCTTCTTTTGAGTGGCTCCAGATTGCTGCTGGAGAAAAATTATCCGCTGGCCAGGGAGTGTTTCGAAACACTCTGGCGGGATACCCCTGAAAGCAGTCAGGCAGTGAAAGGTTACCGTCTGGTGAATAATCTCGGCAATGCCGGAGGTCTGGAACTGACCCCGCAGCAGATCCTGGCCTGGGGCAGATCGCAGGGGCTGAACGGCCATTCGGCGCTTGTCAGGCTGATCGAGCGTTTTCCCACCTCACCGGAAAGCGAGCTGGCATACCTGCAGATATTCAAGAACACCAACCGCGGTTTTCCTCAGCGCTCTCTTTCACGCAATTTTCGCCATTCCGACCTGTTTGAGAAACATTTCAACCGGTTTACCAGAGACTTCCCGCACAGTGCTTACCTGCCCGAAGCTCTGATTCTTCGGGCTGAATTCAATTACCGCTGCGGCAAGAAAAGCCAGGCTATCGCCCGGAAAAACGATAACACCTGGAGGCGAACCAAAAGCAGCTCGCGCCGGCGGATCAGCAAGCAGTACGCCTCGTACGCAGATAAATATTTCACGAGGGTCAGAGCAGCGGATTCAACCGCTGCAGAGCTGTTTCCCAGATCGAGGTGCCACTTTGAAACCGGTCTGTTCGCGGGATTGTCCCTGTTGGAAACCGACAACTTCAGCCAGGCCCTCGCCCGGCTGAATTCCCTTCTTGCGCAAGGCCCCGACCCGCTGACAGAGGTCAGGATCAGGTCTTATGCGGGCTTAATTAATTACCATGAGGGTCGTTACACTCAGGCAGTAAAAGTACTTGCCCCGGCCGAGAAAAGGAGCGACGGCGACCGTGAAAGCTGGAGCCGGATGATGCTTTTTCTTGGTAAATCTTACCTGGTGCTCGGGGATAGTTCCTCGGCAGCCAGAGTATTCGTCTCCCTATCCCGCTTATATCCGTACACGTATCACGGAATCCGGGCGAGATTACTGAAAAACGGACTTGTCGGCCCCTTGATCCCGAAATGGATAGCCGAACTTCCGTTGATTAGTTTGCCCAGCTTTCCGGACAGATTCACCCCTGAAGGCAGGATTATTAATGAGCAAGCCGAAAGCTGGCAGTCGCTCGGATTTTTTACCGAGGCGGCCTACATTTATACCCACGGCGTCGCCTCGATTCCGGAAGACTTTTTATTGCGTTTTCGCTATCATGAAAATTTTCGGCTTGCCGGCTGGTATCACTATATACTTCGGAATTTCAGGGGCCCGTTCAACCGGATCCTTCAAAGGGGCGGGATGAATCTGCCAGAAAATTTCTGGCAGATCGCCTACCTTAACCCGGAAGACAATGTGGAAACAATAAAAAGAGAGGGTAAAAAAAGGAACATTCCTTTCGGACTTATCACCGCAGTGATTCGCCAGGAGTCCAATTTCAACCCGCGGGCTCGCAGCCACGCCGGCGCAGTGGGCCTGATGCAGCTTTTGCCCTCGATAGGACGGAGGCTGGCAAGCAGTATGGGACTGGGAAGAATAACAACCTCTCGACTTTACAACCCACAGATCAATATCAAGCTGGGCGTGAAATTCCTGGCCAACAATCTTTCGAAATACAATGGAAATATCGCCATGGCAATAAGCAGTTACAATGCCGATCCACGAAATCTTCCCGCCTGGCTGGAGCGTTCTCACCCGAAAGGCTCGGATGATTTCGATCTCGACCTGTTTATTGAACTGATTCCACTGGAAGAGACCTATAACTATAACATTCAGGTGTTGACCAATTTCTGGCGCTACCAGGAATTAAACGGGGAGGAGGAAAATCTTTTTTCCTGGAGACTTCCAGC
>JAUVUV010000354.1 GCA_030604975.1 Candidatus Glassiibacteriota bacterium
GCCCAATAAAAACCACGCATTAATAATTTTCATTCCTCCTGCTCAATTTTAATTTGATCCGCTGTTTAATGCAAAACAAAAATCAGCAATATCAGGTTGGATAATCCAGTCCCGGTGATCAGATATCCGTTAATGCCGGAAGAAGGCGCATATCGCCCGTGATCTTTGGATTGCCGGGGCAACGGTCTATTATACGATCAACAGCGACCTCGGACGGCTGTGGCTGTACTAGATGGATCTGGCCTGTTGTGTACCTGAGGGAAGCGAAAGGGATCGAATCCATAAGATGATGACAGTGGAAACAGGGCTGATAAAGGAATTTTTTCAGGACAAGTGGACGCCGGATGAGTGGACATTTTAGACAATTGAGGATGAGTTCTTAAGGATGACTCTGCCTGGTATCAAGCCGGTGGTGAATCCCAAAGAGGCATCTTTCATTGACCGGAGTAGCTTTTTCAGGTATTTTAAGGCCGTTTTATCAGTCTGGGGCCTTATAACGGAAGAATCAAGAATGCGGAAAGTTTTCCGAATAGCGCTGATTGCAGGCTCTGTATGGGCTTCTCACCCGGAGGTGGCTTGTGGCGGGAATGCTGAAGAGCCAGTACCTGGTAAGGAGTCAGGCCAGGCCGCTCTTCTGGACAGCCTCAGCGCCGCGTCGGACTCCCTGGCCCATACCGCTGACTCGCTCAAAGCCCTGGTCGATTCACTTCTCTCTCGTACCGGGCAGGAGGGGAAAACTGCGGGAAAGGAAGAGAAGGCTGCCGGGCAGGAATCCGCCGAAAAGAGCAAAAATGAAGAAAAGAACATCTGGGACGGAAGTTTCGGCTTGGGAGGGACCCTCAACCGTGGAAACAGCAGGCAAAGTTCGCTTATTTCCACGGTTGAGATCGAGCGTACGAGTAAAAAAACACGGTTAATCTCCAAAGCATCTGTAACCACCACTAGCTCAAGTAAAGGGAAGGATGCCAACAAGGGAATCTTTAAGACCAAATTCGAGTTTAAAGGGAAAAAGCTCATTTTTTATTTCAGTTCGCTCGATGTGGATTACGACCGCCAGGCCGGCATAGACCTGCGCGTGGCTCCGGGCCTGGGATTAGGTGTTGCTGTAATCTCCAGCAAGAGATGCCGCCTGGAGCTGGGCTTTGGAGCAAACCCGATTACCGAATACCTGCATAACCAGCCTAACCGAACCAAGGGGCACTACCTGAGCAACCTGGAACTGAAAATCAATTTAAGCGCGAAGACAACACTGAACCAGAGCATCACATACAAACCACGGGCAGGAAGGCTCCAGGAGTATCTGCTCAATTCTCACCTTTCACTCACCCACAAACTCACCTCCAATTTCAACATCAAATTGAACCTCGAGAGCGTCTACAACAGCCGCCCTCCCGAGAACGACCCGCCGATCCGGCGCCAGGACTGGTTGTTTTACACCACGGTGGCCTACAGTATCTGGTAAAACAGTCTCTGGTTAATCATACCGGGAGCTTGAAAAACTTGAGGAGGCTCACCCCGAAGCTGTTGGTGACGTTCTGGATTTAATGCCACGAATCAGGAAGAAAAAAAGCCCCGGCGATTAAGCCGAGGCCATTAGTTCGGAGGCGCTCTGGCAAGAATCGGCAAGCTAACGATAGAAACCGCATCCGAATCCTGCAATTAAACGCGCATCCGCATGTAAAATATGGTGGAGCAGATCGGGATCGAACCGACGGCCTCATCCGTGCGAGGGATGCGCTCTCCCAGCTGAGCTACTGCCCCATTGGATTTTTCTGCAAATTTTTCTGAAAATATGTTTAATCGCCGCAAATGTAAAGAATAATAATATATCACCGTTTCATCTAACTGCTTATCCAGTTGATAAATCCTTTCAGCCACATAATCTTGAAGCCTCGTAAACATGGTTGTATCTTAATAACCGAAGACCAGTATAGCCGGTTATGATCTATTGACCCCTGAAAAGGCTCGAACTTGCAGAATCTCCACCTCGATGAAACCTTCATGCGCCAGGCCCTCGCCCAGGCAGAACAGGCTTGCCGCCACGATGAGGTTCCTGTCGGAGCAGTGGTCGTTCTTGACAACCAGGTAATCGGACGGAGCCACAACCTGACCAGGCGGCTCCAGGACGTGAGCGCCCACGCCGAATTCCTGGCCATGCGCCAAGCCGCCGGTTGGCTGGGTCACTGGTATTTTGACAAATGTACGCTGTATGTGACCGTGGAACCTTGCGTGATGTGCGCCGGCGCATTGATTCTCGGCCGCATGGGACGGCTGGTGTACGGTACTGCAGAGCCGAAATTCGGGGCCTGCGGTAGCGTATGCAACCTGGTTGAGAACCGGAGGTTCAACCACCGCCTTCCTGTAACCAGGGGTGTCCTGGAAGAGGAGTGTGCTGCTTTAATGCAGAAATTCTTCAGCAGATTGAGGGATAAATAAACCTGCCGACCTGCTTGCTTTTGATTTTCTTATTTCCTAAAAGCTCTTTCAGATATTTTCATCGCTATTGTCGATAAATTCAAAACCGTAGCTCATACCGTTGTCGGGCGTTTTCTGCACCCGTGCGAGCTGAGCCATGCGGTCCTGAAGCTGACCGTTTTCCACGAAGCGCATTGTGACCCTGAGCGGTGCCGCCATGTCAATCCGAACACCGGTAGCGGAAATGTCCACTGTCATGGCTTCCAAAGTATCTGCATCTATGACCAGATCCACGTCCGCAATGAGCGGGTGACGTGGCGCTCCCCGCCGGTTTGGCTCCTGTCCGGAAATCATGTTAACCTCCTCTTATAATTTTATCTTATTATCGGCCATTTAGTAACATTCTTTTATCTATAGAAAATTTCGTTTGATTCTAGATTACGTTAAAAGTGCTTTCAAAAATTATTAAGATCAAAAAAAACGCCGCATATCCTCTCAATCCAGGGGTAAACGGCGTTCTGAGATGGTGCCCCTGGCGGGAATCGAACTCGCGCACCCGGTTCCGGAGACCGGCGCTCTATCCACTGAGCTACAGGGGCGTGTTTTATGATCTTTACTAAAAGGACTGTTCTATAAATAATAAATATCGGCCTTCATAGCAAGCTTCCCGGCAGAAGCGCAACTTTAGGACTTACACATCTGGTATCTCGATACCGGTTTCCGCAAGGATAATTTCCAGCAGCTTTGGGATTATCTGATCCTCGGGCACAGTGCAGACCTTCTCGCCTTTTCTGAAAACCATCCCGCTGCCCTTACCGGCGGCAATGCCGAAATCGGCCTCGCGCGCCTCGCCCGGGCCGTTCACCACACAGCCCATCACCGCGACTTTCAGGGGCAGTTCCACGCTCTGAAGACGCCTTTCGACCTCCTCGGCCAGGCCGATCAAATCCACCTCTGTTCTCCCGCATGACGGGCAGGAGATTATCTCCACTCCCCGCCTACGTACGCCAAGTGCTGCCAGTATCTGATATGCCACACCGATCTCCTCGACCGGGTCGGCAGTGAGGCTGACCCTGATCGTATCACCGATACCCTCGGCCAACAGAACACC
>JAUVUV010000500.1 GCA_030604975.1 Candidatus Glassiibacteriota bacterium
CCTGCAGGGAAACTTTTCCGGGCCGCTTTCCGCTTGTCTCCGGTACTTAGTGAGCGGCATTCGAAATCGCTCGTGGCCCTTTGCACCTTGATTCCCTGCCTGAGAAGGATTCCGACAAGCTTTTCTGTCCGCGAGGGGTCCGGGTCGCAAGTGATCAGGTAAGCTTTCCTGGCCGGGATATTGGCCGGAGGTGTGCGCGTGGCGAGGTAATCGGCCAGAATGCTTTCTCGGTTCCTGGCAGCGAACTCGGCTGTGGAAAGCGAGGCAACAGCATGGTGGCGCACGGTTTCCCGGTAAGGCATCACTGTCTCATCCGACTTGAGAGCCACGAGGCCCCGGCTCGAGGCCTGCTCGTAGGTCATCCCGATCGAGCCGTTAAGGCTGGGCCAGGTGCAGCCGTAGCCCGGAAAATAGGCGTCGAAACTCTCGCGGGTGTAGTACTTGAAACCGAACATGTCGAACCAGGCCGCAATGTTCTTGCCAAACTCAGAAAACCACTTTACCTGGGAGGCGCTCATCTGAGGATTTGTAGGCGGTGCTGTCGGGGGAAAATAGTAGGTCCTGTCAGAGCCCATCTCGTGCAGGTCGATATAGATGTGGGGACGCCATTCCAGATAGGCCGCCACTTTTCCCTTGCTTTCCCGCTGGGTCATTGCGAACCAGTCGCGGTTCATGTCGAACAGGTAATGGTTCGTCCTGCCGCCGGGCCAACCTTCGCGCCGCTCTGCCGAGTGCGGATCCGCCGCGGGCCACTTTCCGGTAGTTCCCCGAAAATGAGATACGAACCTGTCATGGCCGTCAGGGTTTTGCATCGGGTCTATAACAATAATGCTCTTTTTGAAAATAAGCTCCACCAGAGTATCGCCCCTGGCCGCAAGCAGATGGTAGGCCAGCCACAGTCCTGCACCTGTGCTCGATGGTTCGTTGCCGTGGATATTGGCTGCCAGCCAGGTAACCACGGGAAGTTTACCCAGCAGTTCGGATTTCTTTGCCTCATCCAGCGAAAGCGGGTGAGCAAAAGTGCGAAGGTCGGATTTGATCCGTTCCAGTTCGGCAAGCCTCTCCTCTGCGCCGATAACCAGGTAATAAAGGGTACGACCCTCCCAGGTTTTGCCGTAGGTGAAAAGCTGGGCTCTGGGGCTTGACTCGGCCAGAGCCTGAACGTAGTCCTCGCACTCAGCATGCGTGGTAATCCGCTCTCCCCAGGCGTGGCCCACCACTTGCTTGAGTGTCGGGATCGCTGGATCATAGGTTGCCTCGGGGATAAAAGAAAGGGCGTTGTCCACATAAAAACAGAAAGCAGTCAGAATGAGTAACATCATAGCCAAAGCACGTACGGACTCTTTCATCACTGATCCCCCTGTTAGAGGTTGAACGATAGATTCTCAAAGGCGGTTGCTGTTTCGAGATAATTGATTATAAGCTAAAATAATAATAGTTTGTACGGATAAGGTAGTAAATTATCTAGCCAAAAGGAGGGAGGCTACCATATCATGAGAGTCTTGAGCAGAAGCTTGATTACCCTTGCCTTTTTATCGGTGATTGCATGTACCACATCCAAGAAAGTTGAGCAACAGATGCAGATACCAGAGCCTGAATTCAAGTATCTCACAGAACAGTTCGCCGATCTGAAAATCCTGCGTTACCGTGTATCCGGTTTCGATGACCTCGCGCCGCTCCGGAAAGAGCTGGTCTACTATCTCTACCAGGCCGCACTTTCCGGGCGGGATATCACCTGGGACCAGAACTACAGGCACAATCTGTGTATCAGGCGGACGCTGGAAAACATTTACCTGACCTATAAGGGCGACAGGGATTCGGAAGATTTCAGGAAATTCGAGGTCTATCTGAAACGGGTCTGGTTCTCCAGCGGCATCCATCACCACTACTCAACGAACAAGTTCCTGCCGGACTTCTCGAAAGAATATTTCACCCAGCTCGTAAAAGACTCAGACCAGGGCGGCTTTCCTTTTACCGGGAGCGAAACGGTAGAACAACTGACAGTGAGGCTGGTGCCGATCATATTTGATGCCGATATCGATGCCAAGAGAGTGAATCTCGACCCGGATGCCGACCTGATCGAGGATTCAGCGAACAACTTCTACGAGGGAGTGACCCAGAAAGAGGCGGAGGAATTTTACGCGAAGATTATCGATCCGGACGACCCGCGACCGGTCTCCTATGGCCTGAACTCCAAGCTGGTCAAGGAGAACGGCAGGCTGAAAGAAAAGGTCTGGAAACTTGGAGGCATGTACACCGAGGCGATTGAGAGGATTGTTTATTGGCTGGAAAAGGCCGTATCGGTTACCGAGAACAAAAAGCAGAAAGCCGCG
>JAUVUV010000510.1 GCA_030604975.1 Candidatus Glassiibacteriota bacterium
CACTATAACACTTGAAATAATTAACTTTGGCATCTTTGAGTTCTTGCTGAAGCCTAAAATGCATATCTGTCAATTAATTATCGAAGAAGTCAAGGGAAGGCCTATTGGAACGCCTAATCAATTTAGTGGCCAAGCAACTCCAGCTGGAGTCGTATAGTCAAAATTCATCTATCAGTGCATTACTACCGTTCTAGAAAAAACGCTCTATCTTAGTTTTTTATTAAACTTCGGTTATTCTACTCCCATCACTGAAGACGAGATAATTCCCTTCCCCACAAGTAGCCGGGCACGACGAGGCGGGGATGGCCCCTGGATTTACCCACCAGGTCAAGATGGTTCTTTTAAGGTAGCTGTCGGCTTGGATTATGGCAGCGGCGATGACGCGCGCCCCTCGTTGCCAGGCTTCACCGGTTGTCGGGGGGTTACCCGGCTAGAGCTGCTCCTTGAGTTTTTCGGCGCTCTCCTGCTCCATTTTAGCCTTGAGGATGACGTTCTGAATCCTTCTGGATTTGGGATTCAGGCTCAGGGCTGTCTTCAGGTGCTCAATGGCCTCGTCGAACTGGCCGGCGTAGGTCTCGGCCAGCCCTAGGTTATAGAAGGTCTTGGCCTGGACTTCGAGAGGCAGTCCGGTCTTGCTGATGGTCCCTCTCAGGATGGTCATGCCCTCTTCCCACTCACCGATACGGAAATAGCCGATGGCCTGATCCACCTCCGGCAGCTGCTTATCAGTAAGAAAAGCGGCACGCACCTGCACGTCGTACGGCGCAACCATACGTATGAACTGCTGTGAAATATCTTTCAGGCAGCGGGCATAAAGGGCGTTGCGATCAATACTTGCGGGGTCTTGTTTATCGGCGCTCTTTCGGGCGGCTCGCACTGCCGACAGGCTTTTAACCGCCAGGATTCTGGCTGTCTGGATGTCAATGACTTGCAGGTTCGCAGCAACACGGTAAGTCCCGGTGCGGGTGTGGATCTGGTGGGTGCGGCCCTGTTTATCCTTGTACGGCTCACCCTTTTTCAGGTCCTCTTGGTACTGGTCGGTTTGAATACGGCCGAAGATCAGGGCGGCCGTCCCGATGACCTTCCCGATCTCGGCTGCGGTGCTCTCATCGATGATCCCTGTTTCGCTCAGCGAATGTTCGGTCATTATCCGGGCCAGATTCTGCCGGTCCAGAACCTCGAACTGCCCTGAGGTAAACAGGACTGACGTGATTTCGTCAGCCATATCCTTGGCGTGGCCGCCTTGCTTTCCACGCTGGTCCATGATGTCACCAATGGCAATCTTGCGGTATTCCTTGAGGTTGATCTCCGCCGGCCGCTTGACATTGATGTAGACGGAGGAGGTACCGCAGCCCGCCATCACCATAGCAAGAAAAAATACCCAAACCGCTTTGAACATGCTAAATTCCGCGCTGATTTTTATCCAGGGGATGCCTTTCATGGTATTTTCCTCGAGTGCAGGTTCCAGGATCGTTTGCGTGGTCAGAATCTGCCTGTAGCAGATCAGACCTGTTTAATGGAAAACAAAGTCGGGATAGGACTTGATTTCATATCGTGAAATGTAACCAGGAAAATCGGAGAAGACCATAGGTCAGGTCGTTTCGTTTCTGGTAATGAATGGCAAATGGACGACTGGTTCGCGGGGTCGAGGTATGCCGGTGGCTTCGTTCGGCTGCTGCGGCTGCTCCTGCGCCGTAAACCCGATCTATCGTTCATCAGGCACGGTAATTGCAATGAAGCATGACAACGATTATGGAGTGTATCGAAAGCATGTTCGATATCTATAAGATGACCAGGTATGAACCCCTTCCGAAGACGGAAGCGGACCGACTGATACCTGTCATGTGTACATCCCACAGGACCGTCGGGACTTGGCTATGCCGCCCGGCCGGTCGGAACCTTACGAGTAGTCTTTTTCCGGCTGCCACACTTTCACTCTAATTCTCCCACCGAATAAGCCCAATGCGTTACTTTCTAGTCATACTTAGTATACCCATAATCCTGGGAAGTGGTATCCGTACCCATACCCCCACCGGTTTCCACTACCCGGATACGCGCCTTCTGGTGCGGCTCGTTCTTCAGGGGCAGGACATGTGGTCCCCGGACGTGGAGGAGCTGGTAATCAGGACCGGCGCGGTGG
>JAUVUV010000031.1 GCA_030604975.1 Candidatus Glassiibacteriota bacterium
AATAGCCACCAGGGCCACGGCGACAATAATTTCGATGAGCGTAAAACCTTTGCTGTTCCTCATCAAGTTCCTCCTTAAAAAGTGTAAGGATTGTTAAAAATATTAACTAACTCGAATTTCCCCCCCTTTAGTTTGATTTATTGGCAATATTTGTACCCCGAAACAAAATTAAATTAATAATTATTTTCAATCAGACCTATCTTCCTTTGTTTAATAGAATTAAAATATCAAACAATTGAATCTTCCCTACTGTAAAAAATATTCAAAATCCAGCAATTGTGTCATATGCCACAATGTTACAACCTATTATAGACGAAATAACACAAATTTTCAAGCCCTAAATCAAAGAAAGCATATAAGTGATTTTTATCAGCTTGCCAGCATCAATCTCATCCTGGTGTGCCATGCTTAAGTCTCGATTGCGATTAAAGTGTGATGCAGCATTAACTCAGCCCATATGAATTTTATATATTCAAGTGAATTACCCCGCCCACAGGGCGGAGTATTCTACGGGATTTTCATAAAAATTGCTTTTGCGATCTTGCGAAAACAGTTGTAGTCCGGCAACCCACTTCTTATTTTTCTTCTGAACCTTTTCCGGAATGGATTCTGCTTCTCCTGTTTGCCGGGGTTTTTCACAATGCCCAGGATAAAATCTGTTACGATGATCGGTCCTGCGGTCTGGGGAAGTGTCTGGGGCCACGGCCCGGAATTTGCACGATATCTCTCCAAACACGCAAAGGTAAGTTATTATAATCCGGTCGTACCGGTTGGCGCATCCGCCCCTTCTTTTGCAGAGACAAATTCTTACCCCGAGCTCGAGCGGGTTGAGGTGATCAAGCGGACCAGCCGGTTCAGGCTCGGCATTCTGTATGGCCTGGCCATGGAGTGGCAAAACCTTCTTGCTGTGGCCAAATCAAATCCGGACTGCCTGGTGACCTACTTCCCTTTGGGATCGGTTCTGGCATTTCTCTGGTGCCGGTTGAAAAAAAAGAAATCCCTTTTTGTGTTCGCCGATTTCCCGGAAATACTGAGACCCCGGCTGGCGCAATTCCTTGCGCGCAGGTTCTTTCTTGCCGCCACGGCAAGGCTTGCCACGGCAGGGTGCGTGGCCACCAGCCGTCTCCTGTTCGAGGACATACAGAAAGTTTCGCCGAAATCCATTCTCGTGCCGAATGGGGTCAATCTCTCAAGTCTCCCTGGCAGGCCGGAGCCAGGCCATATCGATGATTCCGGCAAATGGAGGAGTACTTTTACTGCCGGTTTTGTCGGTTATTTCGGCAAGTGGGTCGATTTCGAGCCGTTGTTTCAGGCAGCACGTCTCTGCCCGATGATGAATTTTCTTATCATTGGGGAAGGCCCTAATCGTGCGGAACTGGTGACACGCGCACACGATCTGAAGAATATTGATTTTACCGGCCCGCTGCCTCATGATGAGGTTTTCCGGCGGATTGCCGGAATGGATGTCTGCCTGATCCCGTTTAAGCTCAACCAGACAACCGACCGGGTAAATCCGGTAAAACTTTTCGAATACTGGGCGATGGGCAAACCGGTGCTGGCAAGTCCCTGCCTCGAACTTCGCCGGATCGCCGAGACTGCGCCGCGAGCGCTCTCCTTTTTTTCAAGCGGGGAGGATCTTGCCGAGGCTCTGACGAACTATTGTCAGGATCGGCAGGCGCTGCACGAGGCTTCCGCGGAGGCTCTGCGCGTGGTAGGTGACTACGATTGGGAAAAGCTTGGGGAGAGAATATTGCGCTTTATCGAAGGTGATCCATCCAGTTTACCCGGCGTGTAATAAGTCAAAGCGGTCAGCGAAATCCGTTTTTCACAGGTAACTTTCCGGCTTTTTATACATATGATGGGGAATAAAAAGAAAAGGCTCCTGGTCATTATTCCGGACGATCTGAACAAGCTTGTTGCTAAAGGTGAAATTACCAAAAGATACTACAATCCAGATGATTATTTTAAAGAAGTCGAGATAGTCTCGCTCAGCGATAAAGGGCCGATTGATCACGATCGGGTGAAAACAACTGTTGGTTCGGCCGACCTATCATTAACTGCGATCCGCCGTCCCCATGCTATCTCGACTCTGGGCTGGAACAGATATCTCCTCGGAAACTGGATTTCCAGGGCGTTGGATCAAATCAAGGCAAGGCCTGATCTTATCCGCATCTACGGCCTTCATCTCAATGGATTACTTGCTGTGGAAAGCAAAAAGCGGTTCAACGTTCCGCTGGTCGCCTCGGTACACGAGGTGGGCGACTGGTACAAAAAGTTGGAAATCCGTGCCTGCCGTGATCCCTTAAAAAAAACTCTTCTATATCTTTACAGTTTGCGAACCCGGCAAATCGCGGAACAGACCTTGAGAAGGTGCGATGAGGTGATTTGCGTATACCATTCCATTTGCAATTATGTCAGAAGGCTATCTTATAACAAACCCCGTTTGATATACAACGCTGTTTCTGAAGATGTGCGAGTCAAAAAATCTTACGGGCTTAACTCGCCCCCACGGCTACTGAATGTAGGCAGGCAGACTCCGGGTATCAAAGAACCCACCAACATCCTGAGAGCGATGGAGGGACTTGATGTAAAACTGGATATAATCGGCGATGGACCGGCGCATAGGCAGCTTGTAAGAATAGCTGATAAAGCAGGGGTTACAGATAAGGTGAACTTTATCAGCTTCCAGCCAAACGAGCAGATAGTGCAGAGCATGCAGCATTACGATATCTACGTCTATCAGTACAACAACTGGGAAATCAGCAAGAGTGTGCTGGAGGCGATGTTATGCGGCCTGCCGATTGTTCTGAATCAAAAAGAAGATTATCCAGTTCGAGAATTCCTCTCCGCTGATTACCTTCTTGCAGTACCGAACTCACCCGCGGATTTCAGGGCCTCTATCCAGAGATTGCTTGAAGATGGTAATCTGAGAGAAAAATTGGGCAACAAAGCTCGAAATTTCGCCCGCAAAAATTACGATCCAAAAGTCATGGAAAAGAAAGTCGCCTCGATATACAGCAGCCTGCTGGGCCGACATTGAGAGGTGGACTTGCTCTACCTCCATATTCAGGAGGATTAATTGAGGGTCAGGATAGAAACAGCGGAAAGAAACTCCTGCGAACCGTGCGCTGGAACATCTCCTGAACAAAGTTGAGTTTTATTGTGGCAAATATTAAAAAAACCCTCGGATTTTTTTATGCTGAGCTGGGCCTGGTAACCGGCAAAGCCGCAATCGCTGAGAATGTTTCCCTCAAACTGAGTAAGCCGGTGAGCCTGGCAAGGTTTATAAAAGGCCGTGGCTGGGGATTGAAATACCTGGTCGTCCAGCAGGGAGCAACCCGGCCGAGCCACGTGGTCAAGGCGGCAAGCAGGGTAATCGAGCGACGCATCAGGCGAATCCTCGGCCCTGATTACCTTCATTACAGCGAGCGTTTCGCTCTGGAGGCCTCGGTTTTGCAGTCCCTGGCCGGGATCGGCCTTGGGCCCGAAATGCAGTTGTGTGAAAAGGGATTTTTCATGCGCGATTTTCTACCCGGGGTCTGCCTGCTGGACTTGCCGCCGGAGGAACTGATTAAATGGCTGCCCAGGGCATTCGAATCAGTAGACCGGATGTGCGACGCCGGGATTTTCCACACTGACCCGAATGCGGGAAATGTCCTGATTGACTCCGAAAACGGACGTGTGGCTTTTATCGACAGCGAAATACCCTCAAAAGGCGGGAAACCGGGCGTGATTGACTCCCAGCGCAGGGCATACTGCCACGAAAGGCTCCTTTACTCCCTGGGGCGCCACTGGCGGAGAAAGAAGCGATTTCCAGATGACCTGGCCCAAAAGCTTTTATCCAGGGCGCAAGATTATTACAGCTCTGAGGGCGAATCAGCCATTTCCGCCGAGCGCGCCGCGGCCCTTCTGACAGGTAAAGAGCGACAAATCGGGATTCCCCAGAATGAAGTATAAAATCAAACTG
This sequence comes from Candidatus Glassiibacteriota bacterium, assembly GCA_030604975.1. Taxonomy (GTDB): domain Bacteria; phylum Gemmatimonadota; class Glassbacteria; order GWA2-58-10; family GWA2-58-10; genus JAUVUV01. The sequence continues at coordinate 3,968 of JAUVUV010000031.1, forward strand.
GAACTTTTGCTGCCAGGAAATACCGAACCGGTGGCTTCCGGCACGGAACACCTCGATGAAAAAAGTATCCGCCAGCTGGCTGAAACCATTCACAGGAAAATTGCCGGTTCCAGCAAAGAGATCCCGTTGAATCAGGCGCTGGAGCCCCTTCACAGTATCGCTCCCGAATGGACGTTCGACTTTCTAAACTCGATGTAGAAAGTTATATGAATAAAAATACCGCATATCTGCTGCTTAAAAGCCCCTACAAACCGCTTTTCAGCGATAAGAGCCTGATGTGGCTGGCGAGCACTTTCGCCGCGAGGGATTATCGCCTGGTATCCGCATCTGCCTGCCCTGTCCTGCAGGAGGGTGAGATCCTTCTTACCAACCTCAGGCTGGGAAAAACTTCTCTTCCCAGCCAGGGAAATATTCTTCGGCTCACCAGCTCAACCGACCGTCTTAACCGGCTTATGCTCTTGCTTGCATATTTTTATGGCAAAAGCCCCTTTGTCCTCGCAACTACTGAAAACAGCAGTAATGTGCTGGTTCAAGGGTTGATCGGGCTGTTTAAAAAACCATTTCGCAGAGGACACAAAACCGCAACCGAGCCTGCCGTGCCCTCACAAGAAATCGCTAATCTGCCGATACCAGAGGGAAGGCGGGTCGTTTTCCGGGTGAATGTTGACTGGGACGAGAAAGGATTCTGCATTCTGGAGCACTGGTGCGACCGCTATTCTCTTAGCCCGACCCTGGCAATAGCTGGAACCGAGATTAAAAGCCAAACCCGGCGCATAAAGAAATTTGTCGAACGTCCGGGAGCGGACGTGGCAAGCCACTCCTGGAGCCACTATGTTATGCTTTCAAGCCACGGAAAGCGCCGTCAGCTTCGGGAGATACAGGACAACCACCGGTTTCTCGAGGACCTCTGCGACCGTCAGGTCAAGGGTTTCGTAGCGCCTTACACCAAGTACAACAGACTTACTTTCGAACTCCTCGAGGAGGCGGGCTACCGCTGGTTTATCCGCAGCTGGCTGGTCCACCCGCTCAGGCTTGCCGGGTACGGTCTGGTCGACCTGGGAGTGAACTTTTTTTTCCAGCCGGGTTGGGAGCAGCTTCTCTGGCAGCGGCTCGCCCTTTCGGATCTCACCCTTCAGCTACACCTTCGCGACCTGGCCAGAGATGAAAAGGAATTGGAGCGGCTGTTGAGAGAACTGACCTCCCGCGGGGTGCGTCTGGTGAATTGTGAAACTTATTTCAATGAAATCCTCGCAAAGGAACTGATTTGAACCCTCCAAACCGGCAGGAAAAGGGTAAAAGCCCGCGTGAAAAATCGCCAACCGTGCGCGAGTTGAAAAGATCACGCTACGAGACCGGGGATTACGGTTAGCGTTACGACCGTCGCTACTCCTCAGGCCTGAACGAGCTGAACACCCTTGTCGAGCGGAGGTGGACCGCCCGGCATCTCAAAGGGATTCTTGTCCTGGATGCAGGTACGGGAACAGGCCGTTTTGCAGCTTTCCTGGAGGATCAGGGCAATACTGTCATTGCCCTTGACAGCTCTCAGGCGATGCTAGGCGCGTTGCGCGAAAAGGCGCCGTCCATACCATCCGTACAGTCTGATATCTACGAGCTTCCCCTTTCCGATAACAGTTTCGATGCGGCGGTTTGCATGCACGTGCTCTTTCATCTGCCGGACTGGCCGGTCGTTATCGCCGAGCTGGCCCGCGTGTTAAAGCCCGGGGGTTCAGTATTTTTCGAAATGCGTTCCGGGGAACATGTGCGAGTTGCTGAAAAACTTCTCCGGGCTTTCAGGATAAACCCGCCTTCCCGCGGCAAGGGAGACCGGTCATTGGCCACGGTTTACGCCAGCCGTGCCGAGGTCCGCCGGGCCATGGAAAACGCCGGACTGGCTCTTGAAAAAACACTGGCCTATGATCTGGGCCACAGTTATTACCTCGCTCCCTTTGCTTCCATGCTCGAATGGCTGTACGCCAGGTTATCATGGTTCAGGATAGCAGCAGGAGCATGTGAACTTGCTTTAGGCCCTCTCCTTCCGGCCTGGTTAACTTACCGCACCCTCTACCTCGCAAGGAAAAAATGATCTCGGCAAACGACAGTCCACAGGTAAAGGTTGCCAAGGGCGCGGCAATCATATTCGCCGGGATAATATTCGCCAGGCTGGTTAACTACCTTTACCAGATAGTTCTGGCAAGAGCTGGTGGAACGGCTGAGTTCGGCCTTTTCTTTCTCGGAGTATCCACGATTACAGTTGTTGGAGGAATCGCCACGGTTGGTCTCGATCTTGGCGTAGCGCGCTTTGCCCCGCTTTATCTTGGCAGCCGGGATGAGGACCGCCTGCGCGGCATGCTGCGATATTCGATCCTTTTCTCAATTGTCGCCGGGGCCGGGGCAGGAGTTGTGCTCTGGCTTTCGGGACGCCTGATCGCAGCCGAGTTGCTGGGCATGCCGAACCTGGTCGAAATAATGCATATCTGCGCACTTTGTCTTCCCTTTTATGTCAGCGGCAGGGTGCTGGTCAAGACAGTGGTGGCTTTCCAGAAAATAGGCTACCGGGTGGCGCTCAAGCAGGTTCTGAGCCCGGTGGTCAGGTTCATCCTTACTTTACTTCTGGTTGCCGCCGGTATGGGTGCCCAGGGTGCAATGTGGGCCTTTCTGGCAAGTGAGGTAATTAGCTGGGCCATTCTTCTCTGGCTTTTGAACTTCCGCATCTACCCGCTGTTCCGCCCGGCTGGCAGGGGCAGTCTGTTCGACAACAGGGCATTCTTCGCTTACTGTCTCCCGCTTTTTCTGGCCGGGGTGATCGATCTGATCCTGCATTATATCGACATTTTCATGACCGGGTATTTCCTGGAAGAGGTCCAGGTGGGAATCTATGGCACCGCTATACGGCTGGCCGCCCTTGTCGCCCTGGGAACAGAACTGCTCAACCCGATGTTCCTTTCGATCATTACCCAGCAGCATGCGGAGGGAAAAACCGCCGAGGTCGTCTCGACATTCAATAACAACAACCGCTGGCTCTGTTACATCACCTTGCCGATTGCAGCAGTTCTGGTAACTCTTCCAGCCGAATCCATGGCCCTGATCTGGGGAGAAAGCTACGCTGTCGGGGCATGGGCCCTCGCCCTGCTGGTTCTCGGCCGGATGTTTTTTTACCTGGCGAATACCAGTTCCTTTTTGCTGTACATGCATGGGGCGACACGTTTGATCCTGGCTGTCAGCCTGTTCTCTGCTCTGCTCAATGTTGTATTGAACTGGATTCTAATCCCGAGAATTGGTATCACCGGGGCTGCCCTGGCCACTGCGATATCGCTTTCTTGTTACGCGATGCTGGTTATCGTGTCCGCGCATCTCTACCACCGGAAATCCGGTCTTCGGGTTGTCTTTCCGAGGATACTGGCCTCCGCTGCTTTGTCTGCAGTAGTTGTGCTGGCGCTTAAAAACACTCTTGGGCAGGGTTGGATACAGTTTGCTTGGGCAGGGCTGATTTACCTGATACTTTACTTTCTGTTGCTCAAATTTTTCCGGGCTTTTTCAGAGGAAGACCGTGCTATCGGTAAGCAGATTCTGTCGAGAATAAAAGGAAAAGCTGAATAAGGATTTATTCCCACCTTTTGAGGCAGCTCTCGATCATATCCAGATGTGAGCCGTAAGTCAGGGGGCGGAGTTTGTCCCTGCCGGAGGCGAGCACCTTCAGAGCCAGCTTGACTTCCTCAAACTCAACCAGGTCCCGGGGATCGAGATAGAGGTTCAAATAACCTCCGTATCGGGATGCAAGTTCGATTAATTCTCCGACCAGTCCGCTGAACTGACCCTTTTGCCTGTGCCTGGCCTTTTGCTTGCGAAAGGAGTGCCAGGTGTCAAACACGGCGAACGGGTGCAGCGGACAGCAGCTTACCGGGAATTCCCATACTCCATGCCCTGCGCTGAACGGCAGACCGAACGCGGGGCTTGCCGCTGAGGTAAGCGAACTGGAAAACCGGTAGCCGAGCCCAGCCAGTGTCTCATAGAACAGCCTGCCCTCGAAATTGCCGAAATGAGGCGCGCGAAAACCTGGCGGCGTTACCCCCAGCAAGTCCTGACAAACCCTGTGGCATTGCAAAATCTGCTCTTTCTGATCCTGAGCGGACAGATCATCGAAGTGCTCGTGAGGATGAAGCAGCTCGTTTGCCGGGTGGCTGTAGGTATGATTGATTATTTCGTGACCTGCATTCAGAACAACACGGTGCTGGTCAGGATAGGTTTCTACCAGGCGTCCGATTACTGCAAAGGAGGCTTTCAGACCGAGCCGCTCCAGGAACTCGCACACCTCGGGGAGGCTTTCGGCATCCTCTGGACAGTCCACATCGAACGAGAGGCTGATGCAGCCTCCTTTGCCGGGGTTTCTCGCAGCTATTTCTCCCTGGGCGCGGTAAAACTCACGGGTGAAAAACCTGCCGCCAAGTCCGTAAACAATCGCCGTGGTAAGAAATCCCTTCCTACGGCAGGCTGCGGCCACCAGTTTGCCTCTCCATGACAATATCAACAATCCTTTCTCCTGCTTTCCCATCACCGAACGGGTTAGGCCAGCCGGTGCGCTTATCGATCATCTTTTCCGCACCCGCAACTATCGCCTCCTTCTCGATACCTGTCACCAGGTTGGCTCCCACCTCCACGGTTTCCGGCCTTTCGGTTTTCAAGCGAACTGTAACACAGGGCACGCCCAGGATGCAGGCTTCCTCCTGCACTCCGCCCGAGTCGGTAATCACCAGGCGCGCCTCTTTTTCGAGCTGCACGAAACTCAGGTAATCCAGAGCCTCGAGTCTGACAAAGGATTCCGGAAGAGAGATCCCGAACTCGTGCAGCCGTTTTGCAGTGCGCGGGTGAACCGGGAAAAGGGCCGGAAGAGCGAACTTTGTGGAAAGTTCGTCAATAGCCTCGATTATCGGCCGCAGGACCGTGTTGTAATCAACGTTTTCCGGGCGATGAAGGGTAACCAGGATATAGCTCCTCTTCCCGACTCCCCAACGCAGCTCTACCGTCTTCTGTTTATCGCCCAGGCGGGAAACCTCATTAAGTGCATCGACCACCGTATTTCCAGTGAGATAAATTTTCGATTCCGGAAAACCCTCGCCAAGTAGAATCTGTTTCGCCTTTTCGGTGGGCGCTAAAAGGTATTCGGAAAGATGGTCGGCAAAGATCCGGTTGAATTCTTCGGGCATCCGGCGGTCGTAGCTGCGCAAGCCGGCCTCCACATGGGCCACGGGGATACCCAGACGGCTGGCCATCAACGCTCCGGCGAGCACTGAATTGGTGTCTCCCTCGACATAAACCACTTCCGGTTTCAGCTTGCTGAGAACGGATTCCAGACGCGGATACATCCGACCGATTTGCTCTCCGTGAGTCCCGGAACCGACTTCCAGGTTGTAATCAGCAGGCGGCAGATGCAGTTGTTGAAAAAAAACCGCATCCATTTCCGGAGAATAATGCTGGTTGGTATGAATGATAGCGAAAGGTATATCCCGTCTGATATGTTCCCGGATAACCGGAAAGAGCTTGATGATTTCGGGCCGGGTGCCCAGAACAAAGGCTATTTTCACCTGGGTCTACTCCGTGGTGTACTGGAAAGAGACACCTAATTTGTCTCGCTTGATCAGCTCAGGGATAATTTATAAAAAAATCCTCTGGTTGGGAAGGCTTTAAGTTTCTCACCCCAGCTGGAAAACACGAAGGCGTGTAGGGCTAAAGGGCTGAACGGGGGAAAACGAAAAGGATTATCGAGCGGGATAGTATTATTGATAGCCAGTGGTTTAACCGCTTTTTTCTTTGCCTTCTTTAATTTTTTCCTCAGCAGCCTTGGCCTTGACACTTTCTTTCATTTCTTTATCGTCTGGACTCTTGCCGGCTTTATCAGCTTTTTTCGCAACTTTATCTCTCTTCAGATTCTCTGCTTCCTCGCGGCCAGCTTTGTTTAGCTGATGGAGGCGGTTAGTGAGAATAGCGCATTTGCAGTAGTCTTTCACTTTCCCGGCACCGAAATAGATTTCGATCTTGCCCTGGCTCATGTGCTCACATTTGAAATCGGAACTCAAGCTGTTATTACAGTAGGTCGTCCTGGGCAGGGCATTGCCGCCTAAAGGAGGATAGGGCACCGCGAATTTGAAATGACAGAAATCAACTATCTCTTTCAGCTTTCCTTCGTAGCCCTCGATAAGCAGTTCGTCCATAGAGAACAGGCTGACAATACTGGAAACTATCTGCCAGGCAAAACCCTTGCCTTTATAAAGCTTGATCAGAGCAAGCAATACGTTCATCAGGCCGTTGCGCCGGGCGAACTTTTCACCGAGCTTTCTGATCTGGTCCGGGGTAAAATTATATCTTACCTTGTGCGGCATCGGTGTAATCATTTCGTCGAGAAGTTCAGCGAAAAAAAGCAGGATCGTGGTTTTATGCCGCATATCGTTGAAATCGGGCCGGTGGTGGTTGGCAATCATGTGGACGATTTCCTGTTTCGTAAAGGGAAGCAGGGTTACTTTCTGTTCCCCGAAAAGATCCACACCCAGCTTTTGATGCTCCTTCACATAAATCTCCAGTTCGTTCGGCAGCAAGTCGTTCAGTTTTTGCAGATTCGGGAAGACTTTCGTGCGTATGATTCCCATGTCGTGAAGAAGGCCGGCCATGCCAGCATTTACCAGCGAAATAATCGACCAGCGAAGCTTTAGTCCGATAGCAATCGTCAGAAGTGTCAACCGGATACTGTGGTCGTGAAGCTGGCTGATTACATTGTCGTTTTTGGAGTCACCGATTTTAAACTCGTACATATGCGTGATCAGGTCGGGATTAGAGATCAGCTTTTCCATAATCCGCATGACCTTTTCCTGCAAATTCTCGTCATCCAGGAAATTGGGATATTCCTTGCCTTCAGAAATTCTTTGTGTGATCCGGGTCACATCACGGTCGAGAACGCCTTTCAATTTATTCAAGGCGCGCTCATCGGCTTTGACATCTACTTTGTAAGGAACAGGGGCAAGTTGGGAGGCAAATATCCGGATAGACTTGATGACTTTTTCGTTCAGGCGGCCCCCGGGCAGTTCTTTTCGGGTAATGAGAAAGCTGCCAGCCTGGAGCCGGACATCGCTCTCCAGTTCAAGATCAGGGACAAGATCATCCACATGCATTTGCATTTCTAAACGTCCCCACCTGTCCTGAATTAATTCGCCCTAGCACGCCCGGGTCATAATCTGCACAGAGATGAAAAAGACGCTCTCTATTCTTTCGGCTAAATACCTTAGAATTTTGTCATATTTTGTGAACAATGTCAAGGCATAAATTATTTGTTTTAGATTATGACATTCCAGAACAAACTATAAGTTCAGAATTTTTCTGATAGATTAATCAGCTATTAATATCATCAGAAAGCCAATAATTTGCAATCGAATCGTATATTAATAGGTGCAATTTGCCTCAATATTTACTTCAAGCAACATTATTTATTCTTATATATTTAAGATCGGAATTGTATACTTAGCAAACCCAATCATAAAACCCACCATTGACCCCCACCTTTCAACGCTTATATTAAATATAGAGTATTTAATGTTTCTTTCGCCTCCGTTCAAGGAGCATAAAATGGATTTTTCTGA